>NZ_JBTLNE010000061.1:0-21238 GCF_054457435.1 Halovulum sp. GXIMD14793
CAAAGCCTCATTCCGCCGGATCGCAACACGCTATGAAAAAACTTCAGCCAACTTCATGGCCATGATCAAACTCGCATCTATCAGGCTATGGTGTCAGTTTTACGAGTCCGCTGCCTAGAGAGGCTAGCCTTAGCATTGACGTCTGATAAGACTCAATCGGTTTAAAAAAACCGGCGCGCTCATAGGCCGCTATATTTTCTAAATAGCTATTGTTAAAGGCTATTCTCAAAGTACCTTGGATACTTTCCTAACCGTATAGCAGACGCCTCCGTCCCGCAGGAATTGCGGCCATCTCAAGCCCAGTAAAGACATGCAGTGTTTTCAGGTCATGGTCGATCACCGCATGATCCGAGACCCAGCCGCCCATCATCAGATAGCTGCGGAGCAAGGGTGGCATACCCTTCATCGCCAGCTTCATGTCAGGGCGGCGCAGTCGCAGGCGGCGGGCAAAGCGGAAGACGCGGGGGGCCTTGACGCGGGGCAGCCAGCGGTTTGGGGCCAGGTGACGCTCTTTCAGCAGGGCAAAGGCGTCCAGATAGGCCTCAGCATCCGTGCCGGAAAAGCTGGAGCAGCCGAACATCAGTTTAACGCCGTTTTCTTCGACAAAGCGGGCGGCGGCTGACCAGGCCAGGCGCAGGATATCCGGGTTACGCATACCGGGAAGAATGCAGAACCGGCCCATTTCGACCATCGCTCCGTCGAAGCTGGCGAGGTTCTCAAGCCCATAAAACTGGGCGGAATAGGAGCGGTCAATAGCCGCGCCGTCGGGCAGGTGCAGCAGGCGGTAGCAGCAGACAAGCCGTCCGGTTGCGACCTCTTCGATCAGGACCTGCACACAGGTTGCATCGAACGCATCCGCATCGACGCCCTCGCCGCCGCGAAAGCACTGATGTCGCAGGCGCTGTGCTGCCAGAATATCGCTGGCACTTTCCGCCAGCCTTGCCCGATACCGCTGTTGCCGTGCCATCGCCCCTCCGCAATGCTTGCCAGCCTCTTGGGTGCGCCCCATTATGTGGTTTGAATCGCTGCATACACCAGTGGATGTGACAAAAACTTGAGGATTACGCTGCAAATGAGTGACAAAGTGCAGAAAACCGACGCGGAGTGGCGCGAACAGCTCAGTGAGTTGGCGTTCAAGGTGACCCGCAAGGGCGGGACCGAACGGGCCTTTACCAATGACAATTTCCCCAAGGAGCCGGGCGTCTTTCGCTGTATCTGCTGCGGATCGGACCTGTTCCGGCAGGATGCAAAATATGACAGCGGCACCGGCTGGCCCTCATTTTATCAGCCTGTAACGGCGGATGCCGTTGCGGAACGCGCTGATAATTCCCTGTTCTTTCGCCGGACAGAGGTGGTCTGCGCCCGGTGTGACGCGCATTTGGGTCATGTCTTCAAAGACGGACCCCAGCCGACTGGGCTGCGCTATTGCATGAACGGTGCCGCGCTGGAGTTCAAAGCCGGCGATGCTGGAAGCGTGTGACGGAACGGGGGGGCCCGATCTGTTCCGTTACGCCTTAGTTGTCGCCCAGAATGCTGGCTGCGTCGATGTTGAACAGGTTGCCGAAGATCTGCGACAGAATACCCTTCTGACCTGTCTTTGCGACGGTCACGCGGGTGTTCAGGTTGATGATCCGGCCATCCTCCAGCCCGTATTCATTGACATCCTTGACCACGCCATCCTCGGCGAAACCGATGACCACCACGCGGCGATTAACCTCTTTCGCCGGGTTATAGGTCAGCTGCTCCATCGTGCTTTGAACGTAGTACCAGGCGTCATCGCGCAACAGGCCGGAAACGGTGGGACGCCCGATGCGTTCCTCGATCGAGAACATGGTGTCGACGCCAGGTTCGATGGCCTGAAGTTCCTCAGGCGTTGGTGCGAAACCATGCACCGAAACCTGCGGTGAACATGCGACCGCCACTGTCATCACTGCTGCCGCTACAACCGTCCGATACGTCACCTACGCCACTCCCTGCCCACAAATCCTAGTTCAGCCCTTGTCCCCTATCCGGTCGAGGGCCTAAATTCAATACAATCGCTGTTTCAATCGTGAAAGCTGCCACCATGGACCCCGACACGCCCGCGCCATTGTGCGAAGACCTTAAACTGACCGACAAAGATCGCAATTCCGAACTGAGCTTTGATCTACAGCCAACGGCCGAGGACTGCGCCGCTATCGCGGATTTTCTGCAAATCCCTGGTGTGGCCAAGCTGCGCTTTGGCGGAAAAATCAAACCGCATGGCGATGGCTGGCAGTTGCGCGGGCAGCTGGGCGCCACGGTGACGCAGGCCTGTGTTGTGACATTGGCACCAGTCAAAGCCAGGATCGATACTGCGGTCCACCGCCGCTACCTGCCGATGCCCGACGACGAGGCGATGGATCTTGAGCTTGACCCGGAGGCCGAGGAAGACCTTGAACCATTGCGCGACAGCATTGATCTGGGCGCGTTGTTGACCGAGGAACTGGCCCTGGCGCTGCCACCCTACCCCCGCGTGCCCGAGGCTGACCTGACAGCGTTTGCCGAGGCCGAGGGCATTCAGCTGGATGCCGAAAAGGAAAACCCCTTTGCGGCCCTTGCTGCCCTGCGCGACACGCCGGGTGACAAGCCGCAATAATACTGACGCAGAAATCGCTTGATCTGCCTTTCATTATGGGTATTTTCGCGGCTTCGCTTTTGAGACGGATTCGACGATTGGCGCGTGACATTCGGCGCAGCCCCTGATAGGTCCGGGCAAACGGGCACGACGCCCAAGGCATTGAGGTTGAACAGATGGCTGTTCCTAAAAGTAAGATCACAAAGTCCAAGCGTGGAATGCGCCGGGCACATGACGCGCTGTCCGGGGCCAACCCGAACGAGTGCAGCAATTGCGGCGAACTGAAGCGCCCACATCATATTTGCCCGTCCTGCGGTCACTATGACGATCGTGAGATCGTGACCCTAGTCGAGGAAATCGATCTGGACGAAGACGCGGCGTAAACGTCCCAACCGGACAGACCCGATTATGGCAGAAACGCCCTCAACACCGCCCCCAGCCGGGTCAGTCGTGATCTCGATTGACGCGCTTGGCGGTGAGGGTGGTGATGTTGCTGTTGTCGACGGAATGGCCAAATCGGCCAACAAGAACCCGGATATCTTCTTTATTGTGCATGGCGACAGCGAAGCGCTGTCGCCCCTGATTGAGAAACGATCAGAACTGGCAGGCCGTACCGAGCTGCGCCATGTCACCAAAGCCATCGAGATGACCGAGAAGCCGTCGCGTGCTTTGCGCACCGGCAAAGGCTCTTCCATGTGGAACGCGCTGGAGACGGTGAAGAATGGCGAGGCGACCGTTGCGGTTTCCTGTGGCAATACCGGCGCGCTGATGGTCATGTCGATGCTTGTGCTGCGCAAGCTGCCGGGTGTCGACCGTCCGGCCATCGCCGTGCTTTGGCCATCACGCAATGCCGCTGGATATAACATCGTTCTGGATGTTGGCGCGGATATCCGGGCTGAGGCGGCGGATCTGCTGAAATATGCGGTTATGGGGGCCTCTTATGCCCGCAATGGTCTGGACCTGCCCCGCCCGCGCATCGGCCTGTTGAATGTCGGCACCGAAGAGCACAAGGGCCGCACCGCCCTGCACGAGGCTGCCGAGATGATCGAGGCGGCAGCTGCAGAGAATGAGTTCGAATATGTCGGCTTTGTCGAAGGCAATGACATCTCGGGCAATGCGGTCGATATCATCGTCACTGACGGGTTCACCGGCAATATTGCGCTGAAAACCGCCGAAGGCACAGCCTCGCTGGTGCGAGACTTTCTGAAGTCAGCCTTCAACTATTCAATCTTTTCCCGCATTGGCGCGCTGTTCGCCATGACCTCATTAAGGCGTCTGTCCAAGCGGATTGACCCCCGCAGGGTCAATGGAGGCGTGTTTTTGGGCCTGAACGGGACCGTCATCAAATCCCATGGATCGGCCGACGCCACCGGAATTTCAGCCGCGATCAAGCTGGCATTCATTCTGGCGCAAAAAGGCTTTAGCGAGAAGCTGGCCGCACGTGTTGCAACCGGCGCGCCATTGATCCAATCTAGTCCGACCGATACCGAGAAAGAAATCGAGGCATCCTGAGCATGGAAACGGTGCGCGCCGTTGCGCGAGGAGTAGGGCACTATCTGCCTGAACGAGTTGTTGAAAACGCAGAGTTCGAAAAAACGCTGGATACCAGCGACGAATGGATACGTGCGCGTTCTGGCATAGAGCGTCGGCATTTTGCCGCCAAGGGTGAGAAAACCTCGGATCTGGCGATTAAAGCCGCCGAGATGGCGCTGAGAGACGCCGGGATGACCGGTGTCGATATCGACGCCATCGTGCTGGCCACCGCCACGCCAGACCAGACGTTTCCGTCCACGGCCACACGCGTGCAGCATGCCATCGGCATGCAGAACGGCTTTGCCTTTGATATTCACGCGGTTTGTGCCGGTTTTCTGTTCGCATTGGCCAATGCCAACGCGCTGATCGGATCGGGTCAGGCGCGCCGCGTCATGGTGATCGGGGCGGAGACATTCTCGCGCATTCTCGATTGGACTGACCGGACGACCTGCGTGCTGTTTGCCGATGGTGCGGGAGCGCTGATCCTTGAGGCGCAGCCGGGCAAGGGGGATGCCGCCGATCAGGGCATTCTGTCCACCGATCTGCATTCGGACGGGCGCTACAATGATCTGCTTTATGTCGATGGCGGGGTGTCGACCTCGCAAAGCTCCGGTGTTGTGCGCATGCAGGGCCGCGAGGTGTTCAAGCACGCCGTGACCAAACTGGCCGCGGCTGGCGAATCGGCTCTGGAAAAGGCAGGCCTTGGCAAGGATGCGGTCGACTGGGTCGTGCCGCATCAGGCCAATGTGCGCATTATCAACGCCACCGCGAACAAGATCGGCATCCCCATGGAAAAGGTCGTGATCACGGTTCAGGACCACGGCAACACCTCGGCCGCGTCGATCCCGCTTGCGCTGTCTGTCGCCAATCAGGACGGCAGATTCAAGAAAAACGACATCGTCCTGATGGAGGCAATCGGCGGCGGCCTGACCTGGGGCGCTGCGGTCCTGCGCTGGTAGGCTGGTTTGCCGCCCTTTTCGCACCTGCCAACCCATTGATATTGACTCGCTTTCACGAATCCCAATACCGTGGGTTGTATTGTATTGTGCCAGGGGAAAATGGAATGAGTGACACCACACTGACGCGAATGGATTTGAGCGAAGCGGTTTTTCAGGAAGTCGGCCTTTCACGAAACGAAAGTGCGGAACTGGTTGAAACCGTCATACGGCACATGTCCGATGCACTGGTCGCTGGCGAAAGCGTCAAGATCTCATCTTTTGGAACCTTCAACGTCCGCACCAAGACAGAGCGGATTGGCCGCAATCCCAAAACCGGCGAAGAGGTGCCGATTGCCCCGCGCCGCGTGCTGACCTTCCGCCCCTCACATCTGATGAAAGATCGCGTCGACGCGGGCAACAAGGCCACCTAAGTGGTCCGCAAATCCGCAGAAGCCTTCCGGACTATATCCGAGGTTGCCGAGATTCTGGATATCCCAGCGCATGTTCTGCGATTCTGGGAAAGCAAGTTCAGCCAGATCAAACCGGTCAAACGCGGCGGCGGACGGCGGTATTATCGGCCTGCTGATATTGATTTTCTGCGTGGCCTGCGTGATCTGCTGCACGGCCAAGGCATGAGCATCAAGGCCGCGCAGGCGTTGATCCGCGAAAACGGGGCAAAGCATGTTGCCGAAATAGGTCATGTCGATCTGGCCGAAGCGGCACCAGAGACGGTGATTGCCACAACGCCTGCCCGAAAACCTGCGAAACCCGCTGCAAAACCGCGGATCGAGCCGGTGGTCAGCCGCCCGCCCCTGCGCGTCGTGCCCGAGGATACCCCCGCAGACGAGCCTTTGGACCTTTTCGCCCATGCTGAACGACGCGATCACCCCGATGCCGGTTTGGCTGAACGCCGAGCGGAGGTGCGCCGTATCTATGATGCGCTGAAGAAATTGCGCCAGCGTATGGCTGGATAGTGGGTTTCGGGATAGTCCCCTTGTCTCAGGTTTATCCCAAACGCTTTAGGTCATCGCCTCTTGCCCCCGGGGCGATCCGGGGATATGACACCCCTCGGCGGGCTATAGCGCAGTCTGGTAGCGCGTTCGTCTGGGGGACGAAAGGTCGTGAGTTCGAATCTCGCTAGCCCGACCATCAGTTTCAAAGGGCGTCGGATGCATTCCGGCGCCCTTGCCATAAGCGGAGGGGAATGATGCAGCCCGGCGTCCTGCCATCGCAGACCATCAACGCCATGATTGCCGATCGGCAGATCACGCTGGATCGTCCCGCTGATCCTGATCAGGTGCAACCTGCCTCACTGGATTTGCGGCTGGGCACAAAAGCCTGGCGCGTGCGGGCCTCGTTCCTGCCTGGTGGCGATGCAACCATGGCCGAGCGGCTAAAGCTGTTCGAGATGCATGAGATTGACCTGACCCCCGGTGCTGTTCTGGAAAAGGGCTGCGTTTATGTCGTGCCTTTGATGGAGGGGTTGGCGCTGCCGACGGATGTATCGGCTGTGGCGAATGCCAAAAGCTCTACCGGGCGGCTGGACCTGTTCACCCGGCTGATCACCGATCAGGGGACAGAGTTTGACCGGATTGACCCAGGGTATCAGGGACCGCTTTATGCCGAGATTTCACCCCGTTCTTTCTCGGTCCTGGCGCGGCCCGGCCAGCGCCTGAACCAGATCCGCTTTCGCCGGGGGCAGGCTGCGCTGGATGATGCAACCCTGACGGCATTGCACAAAGAGGTGGGGCTGGTCGACGGTCCGGCCCATATTGACGGCGGCCTTGGGTTTTCCGTTGATCTGCAGCGCGAAAACAGTCTGGTCGGCTATCGCGCCAAGCCGCATACGGGCCTGATCGACCTTGATCGGATCGGTGCCTATGAGGTGGCTGAGTTCTGGGAACCGGTGCATACCGAAAACGGTCGCATTATCCTTGATCCCGGCGCGTTCTATATCCTTGTCAGCCGCGAGGCCGTGCATGTCCCGCCGCAATACGCCGCCGAGATGGCCCCCTATCTTGCCATGGTGGGCGAGTTCCGGGTGCATTACGCTGGCTTTTTCGACCCCGGTTTCGGGCATGAAGCTGCGGGCGGAAAGGGGTCCAGGGGTGTATTGGAGGTTCGCTGCCACGAGGCGCCATTCGCTTTGGAACACGGACAGATCGTCGGGCGTCTGGTTTATGAGAAGATGGCTGAGGATCCAGCGCTGCTTTATGGCCGGGACCTGAAATCCAACTATCAAGGGCAGGAATTGCGCCTATCTAAGCACTTCCGCCAAGAATAGAGCCACGTACCCCCTGCCCCGGAAAACTCGGTTTTTTATATCACCGAGTACATCAGAGTGTCGGGCAGGTCGCTGCAGCGTTTGCATGTGGGGCGGTCAGCCGCTACTTCTCGCCGAACGCGACAGATTCAGGGAACCGATTCCATGGCCTCCTACCAATACGTTTACCATATGGATGGCGTCTCAAAGACCTATCCTGGCGGCAAGAAATGCTTTGAAAACATCCAGTTGAACTTCCTTCCCGGGGTCAAGATCGGCGTGGTTGGCGTCAATGGCGCGGGTAAGTCGACCCTGATGCGGATCATGGCCGGACAGGACAAGGACTTTACCGGTGAGGCATGGCTGGCCGAAGGGGCCATCGCGGGTTATCTGCCGCAGGAGCCGCAGCTGGACGAAACCAAGACCGTGCGCGAGAACGTCATGGAAGGCGTCGCCGCGAAAAAGGCGCTGCTGGACGAATATAACGAACTGGCGATGAACTACTCCGACGAAACGGCGGAGAAGATGGCCGAGTTGCAAGACCAGATCGACGCCCAGAACCTCTGGGATCTCGACAGTCAGATCGACATCGCGATGGAGGCATTGCGCTGCCCGCCCGATGACGCAGAGGTCAGCACGCTGTCGGGCGGGGAACGCCGCCGTGTGGCGCTGTGTAAGCTGCTGCTGGAAGCGCCTGACATGCTGCTGCTGGACGAACCGACCAACCATCTGGACGCCGAAACCATCGCCTGGCTGCAAAAGCACCTGATCGACTATAAGGGCACGATCCTGATCGTGACCCATGACCGTTATTTCCTGGACGATATCACCAGCTGGATCCTTGAACTGGATCGCGGTCGGGGCATTCCCTATGAGGGCAATTATTCTGCCTGGCTGGAACAGAAGGCCAAGCGGCTTGGGCAGGAAGCGCGGGAGGACAAGACCCGCCAGAAAACCCTGGAACGCGAACTGGACTGGATCCGGCAAGGGGCCAAGGCCCGGCAAGCCAAGCAGAAGGCACGTATCAACGCCTATAACGAACTTGCCGGCCAGTCAGAGCGCGAAAAGATCACCCGCGCCCAGATCGTCATCCCCAACGGCCCGCGTCTGGGCGGCAAGGTGATCGAGGTTGAGGCGCTGAACAAAGGCTTCGGTGACCGCCTGCTGGTCGAAGACCTGACCTTCAGCCTGCCGCCGGGCGGGATCGTCGGCGTGATCGGCCCGAACGGGGCAGGTAAATCGACCCTGTTCCGCATGCTGACCGGGCAAGAACAGCCCGATAGCGGCGAGATCAGCTTTGGCGATACTGTGAAGCTGTCCTATGTCGACCAGTCCCGCGACGCGCTGGATGACAGCAAGACGGTATGGGAAGAAATCTCGGACGGGCTGGATATTATCAAGCTGGGCGATGCGGAAATGAACTCCCGCGCGTATGTCGGGGCGTTCAATTTCAAGGGCGGCGATCAGCAGAAAAAGATTGGCCTGCTGTCGGGCGGGGAACGCAACCGCGTTCATATGGCCAAGCTGCTGCGCGAGGGCGGCAACGTGCTGCTGCTTGATGAGCCGACCAACGATTTGGACGTTGAAACTCTGCGCGCGCTGGAAGATGCGCTGGCCGATTTTGCAGGCTGTGCTGTGATCATCAGCCACGACCGCTTCTTCCTTGACCGTCTGTGTACCCATATCCTCGCCTTTGAAGGCGAAGCGCATGTGGAGTGGTTCGAAGGCAACTTCGAGGATTACGAGGAAGACAAGATCCGGCGTCTGGGCCCCGATGCGGTAGAGCCAAAGCGGATCAAGTACAAAAAATTCACCCGATAAGGAAGGATGCGCGCCTTTGCGCGCACCCTTTGTTTATTGATCAGCTTTCAGGCGGCAGGATCACGGCGTCAATGACGTGGATCACACCGTTGGAGGCACCGATATCTGCAGATGTGACATTTGCCCCCTGCACGGTCACACCGCCTTTGGTGCCGATCTTGACCTCTGCGCCCTGAACGGTTGCGGCCATCATCCCGTCAGACAGATCGCCCGACATGACTTTGCCCGGCACAACATGATAGGTCAGCACGGCGACCAGCTTGTCCTTGTTCTCTGGCTTCAACAGCTCTTCAACCGTGCCAGCAGGCAAGGCTGCAAAGGCTTCGTCGGTTGGTGCAAAAACGGTGAATGGCCCGTCACCTTTTAGCGTATCGACCAGATTTGCGGCCTGTACGGCTGCAACTAAGGTGGTGAAGCTGCCCGCGCCAACGGCGGTATCAACGATATCCTTGCTGTCGCCAGCATGGACAGGCGCCGAAAGTGCGGCGACTGCGGTCAGTGCGATAAACGTTCTACGAAGCATTGTGTCATCCTTCCTGAGGTCTTG
The DNA here is from genome assembly GCF_054457435.1 of Halovulum sp. GXIMD14793. Lineage (NCBI taxonomy): Bacteria > Pseudomonadati > Pseudomonadota > Alphaproteobacteria > Rhodobacterales > Paracoccaceae > Halovulum > Halovulum sp. GXIMD14793. The sequence continues at coordinate 9,699 of NZ_JBTLNE010000061.1, forward strand.
TGGATCACCTGCGTTAGTGATGCACGGGTTACGGATGGTATTCGGCATCGGTTCTAATGTTTCACTGAAATTACGGCGTTGTGAATTTACGTTATCGGATGATCGAATGGCTGCGGTTTGTTATCTGATTGCCTTTTGTTGTGACCTGACTGACGTGGGAATTGTAATGGGGTCCCGCAACGGTTGGGTGAGCGGATTTGCAACAGGTGTCGCATTCTGATGACATCTCCGGTAGGGTTGGGTCGATTTAGCAGTGCGGGGATGCCCAGATGACCCTTGATGATGTCAAGAAACGCTATCCTGATGCCGAAACCTTCCGGTTTGGTGACAATCCTGCGCTTTGTGCAGAGTTGCTTGCGCTGGTGCGCAAAGGCGTCAAGACGGCGACCTGCGGCGCATTGCGGGATTTTCAAAGCGGGGAAGAGGCGATGCCGGTTGTCGGTCGCCGCGATATCGCGCTGAATTGGGACGGCACCCCGGCACTGGTCATCGAGACCATTGAGCTCACAACGCGACGCTTCAGCGATGTCGGTGCCGATTTCGCCCTGGCAGAAGGTGAAAATGACAGTCTTGATGGCTGGCGCGCCGGTCACCAAAGGTATTTTGAGCGTAATGGCGGATTTGACCCCGAGATGATGCTGGTATGCGAACGCTTCCGCCTGGTGGCGGATTTCGGCTGAGCCGCAGGTTGCATCTCGTCAGAAGAACGGGGTGATGTTACCTTTTCGGGGACGATCACATTACATCGCAGATCAGGGGTTACACCTTATGAAACGGGTTATCATTCTGGGCGTTCTGGCCCTGTCAGGATGCTATGAAACCGCGGAGACTGAGGAGGATGCCTGCGGCGCCTCTGGCTATCAGGGGCTGGTCGGCACACCCATTGCCGCCGCTACGTTTCCGGCCGATCTGGATGATCGCGTTATCCCGCCGGGAACTGCCGTGACACTGGATTATGTCCCGACACGGATCAATTTTGAACTGGATGATCAGGGCAAGATCACACGCATCTATTGCGGCTGACGAGGTCGCAACAGGAGATCACAGAGGCTTTAGATTTAGAGCGTCATGCGAAATACGCTTTAAAAAGCCACCCATATTGATATGGGGCTTTGCTTATTTTGTCGTGTGGTCGAGATGCCCCCTCGAACTTACTTTTATTTCCGTTTCGCCCGTTGAGGGGAAAGCGCAAACGACGCGACATCTTTCCAGACGGTTTCAGCCTGTTTGTCGCGAAACAGCCAATGCCAGCCATTGGGATATTCGATCAGGTTCTTTTCGCCGGGGATCAGGGCATGCACCCGGCGTACCGCCTTGGGATGGAACAGCGCATCGTGGGTACCGATCAGGGTCAGGCTGGGCATCGGGACACGGGGGGCGGCCAGTGCGGCGCGGTCCATCAGGCGGATCAGGCCGAACAGGTCGCGGCCTGCGGGATCGGAAATGACATAAGGATCATCCCAGGCGGCCTGCAGGGCAGCGCGATTGTCGGTGGGCACGATGGTGACGACACCATCACCGGTAAAGCGGCGGTCGGCGAAGATCAGGCCCAATAGGTAGCCGCCAAAGCGATAGACGGGGTTGACCTCTCGGTCGCCGAGGATGGCGGGGCCAGCCAGAACAATACGATCCGCCTGCAGGCCGGTTCCGGCAGCGGCCAGCGTCGTCCCGCCACCCATGGAGTGGCCAACCACGGTCAGCGGCACGCCCGGGTGACGGGCGCGGATGCTGGCAGTAACGGCTTTCAGATCGGCGATCAGCGTCGCAGGACCGGGCCATTTCCGGCGGTCAGGATTGCGGCCAAAGCCGCGGTGGTCATAGCCGTAGGTGGTAATCCCCCGACGCGCCCAAAATTTCGCGGCGCGCCCAAAGGTCAGGTCAGCCGTGTCGCCATAGCCATGAGCGGCGATAATCACCGCGCGTTCGGTCCCTTGTGCCCGCCATGTTGTCAGGTGCAGGCGTGCGCCTCTCTGCCCCTCGATCCAGCCGCGGGTGATCTGTGCCGGGGCGAGTTTTGCGGGGGTCACTTTGGGGCCGCCAGCGCAGGCGGTCAGGCAAAGCATCAGAGAGAGCAGAAGGATACGCATGGGATCAAGCGATGCTTAGCATCGGGAGGTCTGTCAAGACCGGATCACCCGGCAAGCTGCTTGGCCCAGCTTTGCAAGAGCACCTGCTCCTGCCCGCGGGCCAGCCGCAGCCATTTGCCACCGCCCATGCTGGCCCGCCCGGACCGGGCGGCAAGATCGGCAGCAAAAATCGCGAAAGCATAGCGTTTCGGTCCGACATTCAGATACCCGCCAAGACCCCGCATGTAATTCATGGTGCCGGTCTTGGCTGCAACAGACACGCCCGGCAGTGCCACCTTTTGTCCATTGGCATCTTTCAGGACGTGGTTGCGGAGCAAGGGGCGAAGCACGCCTTTTTGATCGGCGATATCAAGGACCTGGACCATCTCATCCGCGGTCATGCGGCTGTCTTCGGACAGGCCGGAATGGTTGACCAGCTTGGCTTTGCGTAATCCGTATTCACGGCGCAACCAAGCAGACATCGACCCGGCGGAGGCCGCGATATTTCGGGGGGCGTTCCCATTTTTTTGGGCCGCGCACAGGCCCAGCACCTCGGCCGTCAGATTTGTGGAATAGCGCAGCATGGAGCGCATCAGCGGCCCCAGTTCTGCTCCGGTTTCCTGCGCAAGAACGGTGCCTTCGGGCAGGCGGTCGGTCATCTTGGGGTTTGGCAGCGCCAGTCCCCTTTCATGCGCCAGCACGCGCAGCACCTCGCCGGCATATTGCGCGGGCATACGCACCGGCAGCCAGCGACTGCCCTGCCGGTTCAGCGCCCCGGCTGCGACGGACCACGTGTCACGATCACCGGCACGGCGATAGGTGAAAACCGGGCTTTTGCGCTGTGCGACGTCGACGCGAATGCCGGTGACAGGCGGGGCAAAATTCTCGCTTCGGGCGGTCATCTGCAGGTCATAGCCCTGGGACTTGCGGGTCCATTCCAGATAGACGCGATTAAAATTGAGGTTCATGCCGCTGATCGCCGGATTATAGCCCACATCAATCGGCTGTCCGTCGTCGATTTGCTTGTGGTATGGCAAGGCGGCGTGGAACACTAGGAAACGCCCGGTGACGCCCTTGACCCCTGCGCTGACCGTCTGCGCCACCAGATTGGCCAGCCCGTCGGTATCCATGACCGGATCGCCGCTGCCGACCAACACCAGATCGCCCTGCACCACCCCGCCCTGCACCGGACCGGTTGCGACGATCTGCGTCACAAAGCGGTGCGACATGCCAAGGGCTGAGGCGGCATAGAGCGTTGTCGGGATTTTCGAGACAGAAGCCGGGGGCAGCGACAAGTTTGGCTGGTGCTGCGCTATGACACGTCCATTGGCCAAATCTCGCAGGACGTAGCCGGTCACTCGGTGCAACGGCCCCGGATCCTTGGCGGAGGCAATCACCTGCGCAGAGGCTTGGATCGCAGGCAGGCTGGCGGCCAGCCCGCCGAGAACGACGCGCCGATTGATCGGTGTGTAGCTGTTGCCAGACCCACTCATGCGGACAGGCTGCCGCAAGACCTTGGCAGAATGAAGACGAAAGCGACCGATTTGGTGAAAATTAACGCAAACTTTACAATTTAGTTGCGGATGCCTCTATCGCTGCCAGTGGCCAGCCTGACGGATTGCGGTGGAAGACTGATCGACCATCGGGCCAGAAAGCAGCATCCAGGCGGGGGCTTCCTGCAGGGGCAGGATGCGGGCAGCACTCTCGGGCCAGCGGTATTGGGCATAGGTGCGGGCGGCGGGGGATGATCCGGCGGAGAGCTGATCGCCGGGACGAGCAAGGACACCGATGGGGATGGTCTCCATGATCTTGTCCCAGTGTTCCCAGCGGTGAAAACCGGCCAGATTGTCCGCCCCCATCAGCCAGACAAAGCGGGTGGCGGGGTAAAGCGCCAACACCCTGCCCAGCGTGTCGGCTGTGTAGCGGGTGCCCAGGCGGGCCTCCAGATCGGTGACGACGATGCGGGGATCGCTGGCGATGTTCCGGCACGCAGCAAGTCGGCGGTCCATCGTTGCGGGGGGATCGGGTTTCAGAGGATTGCCTGGTGAGACCAACCACCAGACCTTGTGCAGCCCGAAGCGGCGCAAGGCGCGGCGCGAGATATGCAGATGCCCGGCATGAGGCGGATCAAACGATCCGCCGAGCAATCCGATTTTCTGGCCCGCAAGGGCAAGGGGAAAGCCGTTCAGCAAGGGATTTCCATGCGTTAAGCGTCAGAAGCAAAAGCTGTGCCCTGCGGAACGGCCAGGAGTCAAGCAGGCGAGCGCCCGTTCCGGGCGCGCCTTCGGCGAGGATATTTGGAGAACAATGAAGGGGCGATGCTGTCAGTCGGCGGGCATATGGGCAAAACGGGCGCGTGCACCGCGTTCGATGGCCGCGGCGTGCAGGCGGTCAATCTCGAAGTCGAGGCGCATTTCTTCGAGCAGGCGCAATTCCTGTTGCCGGGCCATGCCATCTGCTGCAACCACATCACAGGCCAGCGCATAGGCGGTTTCAAACAGGCTTTCGGGCAGCGCTTCGCGGATCAGGCCGAAAAGCGCATCAAGGCCGTCTTCTTCCTCGAACAGGTCGAAGACGGAACTGGAGACATTGCCGATGCGGGCTTTGTCATAGCCTTCGAAGATCGGCAGGCTGTCGATGATGCGGTTGATCCAGGCCAGTTCGGAATCGCTGACCCGTTCGTCGGAGGCTGAGGCCGTCACCATGACCGCAACCAGAGCGTCCTGCGGGGTGTAGGAATGCGGTGTTTCGTCAGCCATTGCGTGATCCTTGCAGCAGTTTCATTGGCAGATATATTGACCTCTGTGCTGCACCGCAATAGAGCAGCGCATCCTTAGGATCAGAACGAGCGATAAAGATGACCACCCTGCGTGATGCTGCCATGACCTCCAAAGCCTGGCCTTTCGAAGAGGCGCGCAAGCTACTGAAGCGCTATGAGGCTGCGCCGCCGGAAAAGGGGTATGTGCTGTTTCAGACCGGCTATGGCCCGTCAGGTCTGCCGCATCTGGGCACCTTTGGCGAGGTGGCACGCACGACGATGGTGCGGCGGGCCTTTGAAATCCTGTCGGATATTCCGACGCGGCTAATCTGTTTTTCCGATGATCTGGACGGCATGCGCAAGGTACCGGACAATGTGCCGAACCAAGCGATGTTGCAGGACAACCTGCAAAAGCCGCTGACATCGGTCCCCGACCCGTTTGGCGAATATGACAGCTTTGGCGATCACAACAACGCCATGCTGCGGCGGTTTCTGGATACGTTTGGGTTTGAATATCAGTTCATCTCGGCCACAGAGTTCTACAAATCCGGGCGTTTTGATGAGGTGCTTCTGCGCGCCTGTGAGAAATATGATGACATCATGAAGGTGATGCTCGCCTCACTGCGCGAGGAGCGCCAGCAGACCTATTCCTGTTTCCTGCCGATCTCTCCCACCACGGGGCGGGTGCTTTATGTGCCTTTGAAGGATGTGAATGCCAAGGACGGCACCATTACCTTTGACGACGAAGATGGGACAGAACGGACCGTGCCGGTCACGGGCGGCAACGTGAAGTTCCAGTGGAAGCCGGATTTCGGTGCACGATGGGCGGCGCTGGATGTGGACTTTGAGATGTTCGGCAAGGATCATTCGACCAATGCGCCGATTTATGACCGGATTTGCAAAATTCTGGGAGGGCGCGCGCCGGAGCATTTCGTGTTTGAGCTGTTCCTGGATGACAAAGGCGAGAAAATCTCCAAGTCCAAGGGCAACGGGTTGTCGATTGATGAATGGCTGACCTATGCCAGTTCGGACAGTCTGGCCTATTTCATGTTCCAAAAGCCGCGCACCGCCAAGCGGATGCATTTCGATGTGATCCCCAAGGCGGTTGATGAGTATCATCAACAGTTGCGCGCCTATGCCGGGCAGGATGAAGCGGCCCGGCTGAACAACCCGGTGTTCCATATCCATGGGCACAACGTACCGGCCAGCGACATGGTGGTGCCGTTTGCGATGCTGTTGAACCTAGCATCTGCTGCAGGGGCCGAGGATAAGGACGTGTTGTGGGGCTTCATCCGGAAATATGCGGATGCCACGCCCGAGACGCACCCAGGGCTGGATGACGCGGCTGGGTTCGCTGTGCGTTATTATCAGGACCGGGTGAAGCCATTCAAAACCTATCGCGCACCCGAAGCGCATGAGTGCGCGGCCCTGCAGGATCTGCGGGACCGGCTGGCGGCCTGGGATGGGCCGGTGGATGGCGAAGAGTTGCAGAGCCTGGTTTTTGCGGTTGGCAAAGAGCATGGGTTCGAGCATTTGCGCGACTGGTTTACCGCGATTTACGAGGTGCTGTTGGGCGCAAGTCAGGGGCCGCGATTTGGTGGTTTTGTCGCGCTCTATGGCGTGCCCGAGACGGTGCAGCTGATTGATGATGCGTTGTCCGGGAAACTGGGGGCGGCTTAATCCGCCTGCCTTGTAAGGCTATATTTTGAAACCCGGGCGGCGTCTGATCCGGTGGGGTGATGGCTCGTGTAAGCCCATGCGCTCGGCTGTTTGTCCCGCGCGCTGGTTAATCAGATCTTAACGCCTGTCTGATAGCTCTGGCCTGTGCGACATGGCGGGCAGGTCCGGCTATGCGCGAGTTTTCATGAGAATTTAATCGCTGCGTTCCGCTTTTCAGGCGGGCCTGACCCCTGTCCGGGGCGCGGCCGTCATTGGTCTGAAAGGACATTGTTTACCTATGAACAAGGAAATCACCGAAGGTCTTGCGCTGATGCCGCCGCAGTTTATCGACGGGCTGGATGTCTGGTCGAATCAGGATGGCACACCGGGATCAACCACCTATGACACCGTTGCCAGCGGCGTTCTGGTGGCCAGCGATCAGGATTTTGGCACCTGTCTGGAACTGATCAAAACCGATAACCCGCAAAAACTGCGCCATACCGGAGAGACCCCGATCCTGCCTGGCTGCTATCTGGAGGTCACGGCCCGGGTCAAGTTGATGAGCGGGCCGTTTCCGCAAGTGCGGATCGCGGCCTATGCCGGGGACGCGGTTGGGAACCCGGTGACAGGGATTGACCTGACCGGGCCCACAGTGTCGCTGGGAACGGTCGGGCGGATTTACACCGTTCGGGCGATCATTGGTTCGGGCCAGCGCACGGGCGTCGATATGGTCTGGGGCACCGATCCGGTCTTTGCCCATGTCGGGCTGGATATCGTTGGCGACAATGGTGCGGTGGTCCGGGTGGAATCGGTTGATGTGCGCGACATGACGGCCGTGTTTCATCGCGAGTTGATGGATTGGATCGATGTGCGCGATTATGGCGCAATCGGGGATGGGATCACCGATGATGCGGACGCGTTCGAAACCGCCGATGCCGCCGCCGCTGGCCGCGACCTGGTGGTGCCGGAGGGGACCTATCGGCTGGGCCGCGATGTCACGATCCTGTCGCGCATCCGGTTTGAGGGGACGATTGTGCAGGACCCCGCGCACCGGCTGATCCTGCGGTCGAACTTTGACTATCCGACTTATGTCGATGCGTTTGGCAATGAGACGACAGCACTTGGCAAGGCGTTGCAGGCGCTGTTCAACTTTGCCGATCACGACTCGCTGGATTTGGGCGGACGGCGCATTCAGTTGGACGCCCCTATCGATATCAAGGCGGTGGTGCCCAATCTGGTGAATTTCGGCAATCGGCGGGTGCTGCATAACGGACAACTGGCGGCCGTTGACAATGCCAACTGGGATCCGATCATCGCGACGGAGACGGCGGATTACACGCCCAGCACCGACAATCGCAAGCTGACCAATGTGACGAATATTGGTGGGATCGAGGTTGGATCGCTGATCGAAGGTTTTGGTGTCGGGCGCGAGATTTACGTGACCGCCAAGGATGAGGCAAATAACGAGCTGACCGTCAGCGCGCCCCTGGGCCGCGCGCAGCCCAATCAGCAATACACCTTCACCCGCGAAAAGTATATGCTGGATTTTCTGGGCACCAACCGGATCAATTTCTTCAACATCGCGGATGTAGAGTTCTATTGCGAAGGCCGGGCGAACGGTGTGCTGCTGCCGCCCGATGGGATCGCCTGGTCGATCCGGGATTACTTTTTCCGCATGCCGAGGTCCCATGCCATCACCTCGACCGGTGAGGGGTGTCAGGGCATCGGCATCGACCGCAACCACTTCATCGCATCGGACGCGAGTGAACTGGTGCAGAACCGGCGGTCTGTGGCGTTCAATATCAATGCCAATGATGCCAAAATCCGCGACAACCGCTGCGCGCAATTCAAACATTTTGGCATCTTCCATGGCGGTGGCAACCTGATCGTCGGCAACCATTTTTGGCAGTTCGACAGTGACGATCAGGGCGAACGGACGGCTGGGCTGGTGTTCACGCAGATCTCGGTGAAGTCGATTGTGACCGGCAACTATATCGACTCTATGTGCATTGAGCTGACCAACGAACTGAAAACCGGGAACCAGCCGAATGTTGATCCGGACGGGTTTGGAAAGCTGGCAATTACCGGCAACATCCTGTCTGCTACCAAGGTGCCGCCTTGGTTCACCTTTCTGCGCATTCGGCCGACCGGGGTTGGACATCCGATCAAAGGGATTTCCTTTACCGGCAACGCGATCAAGAATTTCGGCGGGGCCATCGTGGACCGGATTGAGGAAGTGGACACCTCGATCGGCAATGTCGATCATAGTCTGACGGAGGATGTTCAGTTTCATTCGAACTCGTTCGAGGCGGTCACCCATCCCACCTGCTCTCCAGCATTGGTGGAACATGTGCAAGCGAACCCCAGCAGCACGTGGACGGTCGATCTGTCTGACAAGCTGCCATTTGGCGGTCGAGCGCTGACCGTTGTGGGCCTGATGCCCGATGGGCCGATTGAACTGTCGAATGGCAGCAACGTCCACAACTTCCCCTATTGCAACACGCAGCAGGGTACGGGTGGCCAGTCGGTACAAGTGCGTTGGGGCACATCGGTGCGAGGCAAAGTGCGGATGCAGGTGCGTTCCGACCGGCCAGGCTGAGCTTCCCGCCATGCGCGTCCGGTATCTGTCGGGCGCGCTTTTTCACGTTTCAAAGTCGTTTGGCGTCACCAATCCCTATAGACGAAGGTTTGGCCTTGGTATCTCAAAACACATTCAGACAACGTTGCCTAAAGCGGCTCAAAGCACTCCCAACCGAGCAAGTTCCTCCTGCATTTCTACAGGCATGGTGGGTTCGCCGGGGCAGAACGGAGACAGATCAGCGGGGGCATCTTTGGCCTTCAGATAACGCCAGCCCTGAAAGGCGCGGTGGGGACGTGGAGCGGTTCGATGTAGCTGAGGGTCAAGAACAATCGCGCAGCGGCGGATGCCGTCCTCGCCGAAGCGTTCCTCGAACCCGCGGATTGCCTGACGCGCCTGGATCATTCCGCGGATTACCCAGTAGATCGAACCGCCCTGAAGCAGCGTATCTGTCTGCTTGGGCCACATCCTGGTAACATGGGTCGGATAGGGGCCGGTGGATGTTTCAGCATTGCGCGCAATCACCTGACATTGCCAGTCATACAATGTCTCGACACTTTCCGACCCGACCGACAGTTTCAGTATATGAAGTGCCCCGATCATCCAATTCCCCACATTTCCAAATAGAAAATAGCCAAAACTGCGATAAAGACCAACCCGTCAGGGCGTGGCATCACTTAGTGGATGATCCAGCAGGCCGATCAGTTCCTGCCCCAACTTGATCTGATGCGTCCGGTCTTTTTGCCGCGCCTTGGACAGGCTGTCTGCCTGACCTCGCGCCAGATCAAATGCCAACCGCTTCGCCCGGCGAATGCTTATCATCGGAACCTTCGCCCGTGCTGCAGCCTGCGCAACACCCATATCCGTCATGCTCACCTTTGGCCATTCCAGTACTTTCGGTGAAACAACAGACGACTGGAACAAGACCGCCCCGGTCCCAAGCATGTCAACCGTGATATCTTCAGGCAGCGTGGTCGCGTAGCTGCCGTGAGCTGAGCAACCATCATGCCAATCCTTGGAACCACGGCCCAAGATGGCCCCATGAAGTCCGACCACAGCTTGATCATCATGCCGCTTTAGCGCCTGCCTAAGTTCCCAGACATAGTTCCGAAGATAGTAGATATCGTCATCCAGGCAGGTGTAAAGGCAAGGCTCGTCCTCCAGCACCAAGCCTATCAGTTTGCCGTTTGCATGAAGTTTGGGATAGTCCCGGGCAAAGACCGGCACCACACGTGGATGGTTCCGAGCAATTTCGGGGACGGCCTCATGCCCGTCGAGATAGAGGTAAAGACGCTCCACCTGACGAACGATGCTGAGAAATGACGTTGAAAACGTTGCCTCCCGAGAGGGCATTGTCGCCATGCCCGCCACGACCCGCTCTGCATCAAGCCGCACAGCGTCCTGCTTGGCGTCCTGAGTGATTCTGTACTTTGCATAAAGGTTTTTGCTGCTCGTCTTAGTCCCATTACGTTGCCCCCCGGGCCTACTGGTCACGAATTGACTTCGAAGAATTCATCCCGACAGATTCTTATGTCCTTGAATGCGGAGTGTTCGTATCAACGAAGAATGTCGCGATAGACTCATTTTGCTCAAGCGCGCCAAGGGTGCCCTTGGCGGCCTGCATGGCCTCGCCTATCGCGACGTCCATGTCCAGATAGCGATAAGTCCCCAGCCTTCCGACAAAGCTGACATTCGGTTCAGACTTTGCCAGCGCAACATATGCCTCATATAGGGCATTATCCCTGGTTAGCCTTATGGGATAGTAAGGCTTATCCTCTGGCCCACATTCCCTCGAAAATTCATATGAGATGACTGTACGACCGGTCTGCTGCTGCGGCCAGAAATGCTTGTGCTCGACAACGCGGGTATATGGAACCTCCAGATCGCAGTAATTCACAGTCCCACAGTCCTGAAACTGCGTGTCGCGATGCTCAGTTTCGAAATCGAGCGTGCGATAGGCCAGACGACCGAGGCGGCAATCAAAGAAGTGATCTATTGCCCCAGAGTAGAACACATGGTCAAAACCAGCGCGGTTCGCGTCACGCTCGAACGGTGTGTTCAGCAAGAGTGTGATATTCTGATGGTCGAGAATATTTTCAACCATCTTGGTATATCCCTCGACCGGCTGCCCCTGCTTTTTGTGATGAAAAACGTTGCTGTCGGTCGACATATGTACCGGCAGGCGTCGGAAAATGAACGCAGGCAGGTCGGTTGCAGGCCGTCCCCACTGTTTTGTGGTGTAGCCTTTATAAAAGGCGGCATAAAGCGCCGGACCAATAGAGGAAAGCGCGGCCTCTTCGAAATTGCGCGGCGCATGGTCAAGCTGCAGCGCCTGTGCGGCAAAGAATGCCTCGACAGTGTCTGACCTGCCCCCCGAAACTTCCCTCGTTCTGATGTAGAGTTTGCTCAACCTTTTGAAGGAGCAAACGAATGCGAAAGAGCCGTTTCACGGAAGTCCAAATCATTGGGATGATCAAAG
>NZ_JBTLNE010000062.1:0-21216 GCF_054457435.1 Halovulum sp. GXIMD14793
CTTTCCCCATAGACACCGCCCAGCCCCCGCAGCTTCCTCCCTGAGAGATTTTCCAACGCGGACCACACTCAGGCCAAGCCGAAACCGCGCACCCTGGCCCGCATCAGAAAATCTTCATCGTTCAAGACCTTCGCTGCGCGCTGGCAACAGTCTCTCTTCACCCGAAAGGGCCAGGGGTACTGCCCGGAAAAGCAGGCTAAGCGGCCGCTTACAACATAGCGCCCCGCTACTCCGCCTCCCATTCCAGCAAATCCCCGGGCTGACAGTCCAGCACCTCGCAGATATTCTCCAGAGTGGCAAAGCGGATGCCCTTCACCTTGCCCGACTTCAGCAAGGAAATGTTCTGTTCCGTAATGCCCACAGCCTCCGCCAATTCGCGGGACCGCATTTTGCGCCGGGCCAGCATCACATCCAGCGTGACAACGATCGGCATCAGATGATTTCCTTGTTTTCTGCAGCGATCCGCGCCGCTTCGCCCTGAACCCAGCCCAGAATGATCAGCAGGGCGCCGAACAGCACCGCCGCATAGCTGCCCCCATCGACCGAAATGGCCAGCGTGCGTTCCCCTGCCGGATTGGTCCATGACACGGTCAGAACAGCCAATGTCCGCGCCAGGACCGGGACCAACGCCACCGCAATGCAGCCCCAGCCAACCTTTCGCAACAAAGCCGCGACACGTGGCGTAAACACCTCGCCCGCGGCGAAGCGCCGAAACAGGCAGCGCAATTGCCACAGAATATAGGCCACAGGTGCAAGCGCCAGAAAGGCACTGGCCAGCGTTAAAACCCGCTGCCCAACGCTCAGCGCCTCTGGCGCGTCCGGCGTCAGCCCGGCGGCGATGGACGTCAGAAACGTCGGCAGAACCACCAGCGCAACATAAAGCACGCCGATACCAATCAGACCAGCCACAGCGACCCATTCCATCCGCTGGCTGACCTTGGACACCCTGCTCATATTAGAGCTCATTATTTTCTCCTTGTAGAATCATTTTTCATCGTAAAACATTAATTACTATTCGTCAAACAAGGACAATTCAATGCTACGAAAGTCCCTTATCGCCGCCCTCCTGCTGATGGCGTCCTGCACCGAAATCCCGCTGGACTCGATTCAGCGGCTAAAAGCGCTTGATCCGATGACTGCGGATCTAAGCATGCTGCGCGTAGAGGCCGAGTTGCCAAAATCGCTTTCCGTGTCAACAGGTGGCGCAACACTGACGCTGCTCGCCCAGCCTGAAAAAGGCACACAGATCCGGCATGTCGCACCGCTTGCCCGGCCAGCGGCGTCAAAAGCCGCCACACGCCCAGGCTTTCACCGGCTGGCCTTCGCCCTTTCGGCCAGCGATGCCAAAGCGCTGGATCAGGCGCGGTAACGCATCAAAACCCTGAAATCACAGGGACAAAACGTACCCGGCAGTCTGTCGGTATTCGCCGGTGCCTGCGCAAACGGCACGGTTCCGGACGGCCCGCTGTTGCTGTCGCTTTGGCTCGATACCGGGCAAGGGGACCCGATTCTGGTCCACAAAGATCTGGACATGCGCAAAGCAATCGACCAGCAGGGCTTCCCGCCCGTCGGCATATGTGACCAATAAAGCCGGGCCACGCGGTTGAGTGGCCCCTGTTGCAATGCTATATTAGGAACGTGCGTGTGCGGCTACATGGTGTGGCCGCACCGACAGGAGGACAAGGACCTGCAGGACAGTCATAACGCGGCAAACACCGCGACCGTTGCAAAGGGCGATAGCCCGGGCAAGCCGATGGGGCCGACAAGCGACGAATTGCTGGCACTCATTCTTTCATCCCTCGATGACGACAAAGCCGAAGACGTGGTCTCGATTCCGCTGGCGGGCAAAAGCTCCATGGCGGACCACATGGTTGTCGCCTCGGGCCGCTCCTCGCGTCAGGTGGGCGCGATTGCGGAAAAGCTGGCAGACCGCGTGAAACAGGCAACCGGTGTCACCCCCCGGACCGAGGGCAAGGAAACCGGCGATTGGGTTCTGATCGATTGCGGGGATGCCATCGTCCATGTGTTCCGGCCTGAGGTGCGTGAGTTCTATCAGCTGGAAAAGATGTGGCAGACCGGCAGCGCCCCGGAACCGGCGAACGCCTGAGACCATGCGCCTGACCATCTGCGCCGTGGGCCGGTTGCGGACCGGGCCGGAAAAGACCCTTGTCGATGACTATCTTGACCAGACCACCAAAACCGGGCGCAACCTTGGCTTTGGCCCGGCAATCGTGACCGAGGTTGAGGATCGCCAGAACCGCGGCAAGACCGCCGAGGCCGAGCTTCTGACCAAAGCGGTGCCGGATGGCGCGCTTCTGGTCGCGCTGGATGAACGCGGCACCACCCCGACATCCCCGGACTTTGCCAATATGCTGGCGCGCTGGCGCGATGATGGCCGGCGCGATGCCGCCTTTCTGATCGGCGGTGCCGATGGGCTGGACCCGGCCTTGCGGCAGCAGGCCCGCATGGTCCTGTCCTTTGGCAAACAGGTCTGGCCGCATATGCTGGTCCGCGTGATGCTGGCCGAACAACTCTACCGCGCCACGACAATCCTTGCCGGAACCCCCTATCATCGGGTCTGAGCGCTGGACGCCGGGGCCGGTTCTGTTAGAGATAGGTCAGAAAAGGGCGCTGTGATGAAACCCGTTGTTCTATGCATTCTTGACGGCTGGGGCCTGCGCGAGACGCAGGAGGCAAACGCCGTTGCCCTCGCCCATACCCCGAATTTCGACCGGCTGATGGCCGATTGCCCCAATGCGACCCTGACCGCCATGGGTCAGGCGGTTGGTTTGCCCGACGGCCAGATGGGCAATTCCGAGGTGGGCCACATGAATATCGGTGCAGGCCGCACCGTCTGGATGGACCTACCCCGGATCGATCGTGCGATTGAAGAAGGTGAGTTTGATCAGAATGCCGCGCTGCTCAACTTCATCATGGCCCTGAAACGCAGCGGCGGCACAGCACATCTGGCCGGGCTGATCTCCCCCGGCGGCGTCCATGCGCACCAACGCCATATCGCGCGTGCCGCACAGGTGATTGCAGCCGCCGGTGTTCCGGTCGCCGTTCACGCCATTACCGATGGCCGGGACGTCTCGCCCGCCTCCGCCGCCGATTATGTCGCACAGCTGGAGGCAGACCTGCCAAAGGGTGCCCGCATCGCCACAGTGATCGGTCGTTTCTATGCCATGGACCGCGACAACCGATGGGACCGCGTCGAAGCCGCCTTTACCGCCATGACCGCGCCCGCCGGGGCCAAAGCGGCAAGCGCCGCAGCGGCCATCGCCGACAGCTATGCCGCCGGTGTGACCGATGAATTCATCGAACCGGTCCGGATCGGCGACTATTCCGGCATGCAGAATGGCGACGGGCTGCTGTTCCTAAATTACCGCGCCGACCGCGCCCGCGAAATCCTGTCCGCGCTGGCCGATCCCGATTTCGACGCGTTTGACGCCTCGGCCCGGCCCCGTTTCGCGGATATCGCCGGGCTGGTGGAATACTCCGACCGGCATAATGAGTTTATGTCCGTCATGTTCCCCGCCCAGACCATCACCAACACATTGGGCGCATGGGTCGCACGGCAGGGGCTGAAACAGTTCCGCATCGCCGAAACTGAAAAATACCCCCATGTCACCTTCTTCTTCAACGGCGGCAAGGAAACGCCCGAGATGGGCGAGGACCGCTACATGGCCCCCTCTCCTAAGGTCCGCACCTATGACCTGCAGCCCGAGATGTCGGCCGCCGAGGTAACAGAGCATCTGACCGCCGCCATCCGCTCGGGCAAATATGATCTGATCGTTGCCAACTACGCCAATCCCGACATGGTCGGCCATACCGGCGACCTGCAAGCCGCGATCAAGGCCTGCGAGGCTGTGGACAAGGGCGTAGGTCAGGTTTTGACTGCGCTGTACGATGTGGGCGGTGCCATGCTGCTGACCGCAGATCACGGCAATTGCGAAATGATGGTCGATCCCGACACCGGCGGGCCCCACACCGCCCATACCCTGAACCCGGTGCCGCTGGTCCTTGTCGGCGCACCTGACGGGGCGACGATCACCTCAGGCAAGCTCGGCGATCTTGCCCCCAGCCTGTTGCAGCTGATGGGCCTGGACCGCCCGCCCGAAATGACCGGCACACCGCTGATCGGGGGGCTGTGATGCGCGTTCTGGCCGCTCTCTGGCTGCTGCTGGTTCCGGCCATGGCCCAAGCGGATGAGATATCCCAGGCGGCCGAGACCCTTTCCATCGCCGACGCGCTGCTGAAATCTGCCGAAGGGGCCGAGGATCGCGGCCTCGCCCTGTCCGAGGCGATCCGCGCCTACGAAGGCGCGATTGCCAGCCTTTACAATGCTGCCCAGACCACCGCTGCCGAAGAACGACGCCTGTCGCGCGCACTCGATGCCCAGCGGCGGGATCAGGCGCGCCTTTTGTCCGGGCTGATGCGTCTGTCAACCGTGGCCGAACCCATGCTGGCCCTGGGGGACGACCCGGTTGCCCTGTCACATGGCGCCGCCCTGATGGATCGCGTGCAGCAATCCGGAACCGCCAAAATCCTTGATCTGCGCGAGGATCTCGGCCTGCTGGAACGCCTGCAGGACCTGCAAAACCGCCAGCGCGCCGATCTGGCCCGCGCGCGTGAGGCCTTGCTGGCTGCACGCGACGATCTGTCTGCAGACAGCGCGACCCTGCCCGATGCCGAAGCCGACGCTGCCAATCTGGTGGCTCTGGCCATCGCGCTTGAGGGGCTGCCCGATGCCAGCAGCGCCGCCCCCGCACCCGAAACACGCCGCCCGGCCCCAGTGCGCGCCACCGTCCTTAAACCTTTTGGCGACCGCCCCGGCACCAGCCTGGCCGCAACCGCCGGGGCCATGGTCGCAACGCCCGAAGCCGCCAGCATCCGCTTTGCTGGGCAGATGGACGGCTATGGCCGCGTGGTGATTCTGGAACCGGCACCCGGGCGGCTTTATATACTGGCCGGACTGGACCGGCTGCTGGTCAATTCGGGAATGAATGTTGCAAAGGGCCGCGGTCTGGGGTTTCTTCCCGGTCAACCTGACCTTCACAAAGAGTTTTTGGCAGGAAATAGCGAAGAAACTGGCACACCTGCCACCGAAACGCTTTATATAGAGGTCAGAGTGGACGGAACCCCGGTCGATCCGGCGCAATGGTTCGCATTTGAAAACTGAGGACGAGAGAAACAGATGAACAAATTCGTGACAGCGGCAGCCGCCGGGATCCTGGGCGGCGTGATCTTCACCACTCAGTTTGCAGGACCAATCCTGGCACAGGAAACCGATGGTGTGCGCAACACCTATGAACAACTGGACCTGTTCGGCGATATTTTTGAGCGTATCCGGTCATCTTATGTCGAAGAAGTCGACGAGGCTGAGCTGATTGAAAATGCGATCAACGGCATGTTGTCCTCGCTCGATCCGCATTCCTCCTATCTGCCGCCGGACGATTTTTCTGACATGCGCGTGCAGACCCGGGGCGAGTTTGGCGGCCTCGGGATTGAGGTCACGCAGGAAAACGGCTTTGTCAAAGTGGTCTCGCCCATCGACGACACACCCGCTGCACGGGCCGGGGTTCAGGCCGGGGATTTCATCACTCATGTCGACGGAGAGCCGGTTCTGGGCCTGACCCTTAACGAAGCCGTTGATCTGATGCGCGGGCCGGTCGGCTCTGATATCCTGATCACCATCGTGCGCGAAGGTGTCGAGGAACCGTTTGACCTGACCCTGACCCGCGACACAATCAAGATTTCCGCCGTGCGCGCCCGGCTTGAAGGCGATGTCGTCGTACTGCGGATCACCACCTTTACCGAACAAACCTTCCCCAATCTGGAAGAAGAGTTTGCCGAAAAGGTCGAAGAGGCAGGCGGCCTGGACAAGGTCGCCGGTATCATCATTGATCTGCGCAACAATCCCGGCGGATTGCTGAACCAGGCGATTGCCGTTTCCGATGCGTTTCTGGACGCCGGAGAAATCGTATCAACCCGGGGCCGCGACCCCCGCGACAGCGAGCGGCACAATGCCAGCGCTGGCGATCTGGCCGAAGGCAAGCCGTTGGTCGTGCTGATCAATGGCGGCTCGGCCTCAGCGTCCGAGATTGTCGCCGGCGCGCTGCAGGATCACCGCCGGGCGATCGTTGTCGGCACCAAAAGCTTCGGCAAAGGGTCGGTGCAAACCATCGTACCGCTGCAGGGCAACGGCGCGATGCGCCTGACCACAGCACGGTATTACACACCATCGGGCCGCTCGATCCAGAACCTGGGCGTCGCACCTGATATCATCGTGGAACAGCCGCAGCCCGACACAACCTCAGCGGAAAATGCCGGGGAGGACGAAGAGTCCATCGCAAACCGCAACCGGTCCGAGGCTGACCTGCGCGGCTCCCTGAGCAACGATTCTCTCAGTGAAGATGAACTCCGCTTGCTGGAGGAAGAGCGTGACGCCGCAGTTGAGGCCGCGCGCCAGCGCAAGGCCGACCAACAGCTGTCCTATGCCCTGGATATCATCAAGGGCATGTCGGTTCTGAAAACCGAGAACTGAGCTAAAAAGTGCTGCGGGACCGGGATCAACCCACCCCGCAGCGCTTGCTGACATACCGAGATGACATCAATGATCACCCCGGAGTCTCTACCGTACCGCCCCTGTGCGGGCCTTGTTCTGACTAATGCAGACGGCCTGATATTTGCAGCGCGGCGCAATGACACGCCGGATGCCTGGCAGATGCCACAGGGCGGGATTGATCCGGGCGAAACTGCGGAACATGCCGTGCTGCGGGAGTTGGAGGAAGAAACCTCCATCCCCCCCGCGCAGGTCGATGTGATCGCCGCAGCGCCGGAACCAATCTGCTACGATCTGCCGCCGCATCTTCTTGGCAAAGTCTGGAAGGGTCGATTTCGCGGGCAGGAACAATACTGGTTTATGGGCCGGTTCTGCGGCAAGGATACAGAGATCGACCTGAACACCCAGCACCCGGAATTCGATGCCTGGCGCTGGATGCCACAGGCAGAAATCCTGGATCACATCGTTGCCTTCAAGCGCGATGTCTACCGCCAGGTCTTCGACGTCTTCGCGGCGCATCTGTAGGGTGGGTTTAAACCCACCCTACCTGTATGGCTCCATCCCTGCGCGGGCAAGTTCGTCGGCGCGTTCATTCTCGGGATGCCCAGCATGTCCCTTGACCCAGTCCCAGGTCACCTGATGGCGAGCTTCTGCGGCCTCCAACATCTGCCATAAATCAGCGTTCTTCACCGGCTTTTTCGCCGCCGTCTTCCACCCGTTCCGCTTCCATCCCGCCAGCCATTTCGTGATCCCGTCCCGCACATAGGTGCTGTCCGTAACTACCCGGACCACCGTGCCCTTATCCAGCGCGTCCAACGCTTCGATCGCCGCCGTCAACTCCATCCGGTTGTTGGTGGTGTCCGCAGCGCCCCCCTTCAGGTCCCGCTCTTTCAGCACCATCTCTCCGTCCAGTGCCTGCAACAACACCCCCCAGCCACCGGGCCCGGGATTGCCCGAGCAGGCCCCATCGGTGAAGGCAACAATTTCCGGCATATCGTCTCCTGTATTTCGGACAAAGTTTCTTGTTCAGCCCGTGGCACGCGCCAGCGTCAAATCCTATGTCTGTTTGCAGGCAGAGATATGCCAATACGCCATCTCGCGCCCGTCAAATCCGGTGCCATGACCCGTCGTCAGGGATACCTGCTCAAAATCCTGCAACAGATCGTCCAACTCCGCCCGGGTGAACGGGACATACAATCGCCCATGCGTATCGCGATAAGGCCCATCGCCCCGATGCGCGCCCGCGACCAGCCATCCGCCAGGTTTTAGCGCAGTCCACATGGCGTGAAACAGGGCCGGGCGCTCTGCCCGATCCGCATGTTGCAGCGAGAAATTCGCCCAGATCCCATCATAGCACGCTACCGCTGTCAGCGCAGCAAACGGTGCAACAGTCACCGACAGGCCAAACCGCTCCGCCGCGATCCCGGCCAGACCGGCAGACGCATCCAGCGCTTCCGCCGTCAGCCCCGCCTTCTGCATCGCCGCTGCCGCCCAGCCGATGCCGCATCCCAGATCAAGCACCACCGCCGCCTCCGGCATCAGCGCAATAAAGTCCGTTAGACGCCGAAAATCCTCGCGGTCGGAAAACGCGGCATAGGTTTCGGCATTTTGGTCATAAAAGGCGAGCGTTTCTGGGTCTGCCGTCATGCAGCCCCTTCCCGCAGCACACGCGGCACCTTGAATTCGACGTTTTCCTCCGCCGTCTCGACCATTTCGACCGTCACGTCATAGCGGTCGCGAAAGGCGTCAATCACCTCATTGACCAGAACTTCGGGCGCCGATGCCCCAGCGGTGATCCCCACCGCTTTCGATCCCTGCAGGGCGCGCCAGTCAATCTCGGTCGCGCGCTGCACCAGCTGCGCATAACCGCAGCCCGCCCGCGACCCGACCTCCACCAGCCGTTTGGAGTTGGAGGAGTTCGGCGCGCCAATCACCAGCAACGCATCAATCCGGCCCGCCATTGCCTTGACGGCTTCCTGACGGTTGGTTGTCGCATAGCAGATATCTTCCTTATGCGGGCCGACAATCTCGGGAAACCGCACCTGCAACGCAGCAACGATATCGGCCGTGTCATCGACCGACAGGGTTGTTTGCGTGATGAACGCCAGACGTTGCGGATCGCGCGGCCTCAGACCTGCAACATCCGCCACGTCTTCAACCAACAGCACTTCACCCTCTGGCAATTGCCCCATGGTGCCGACGGTTTCGGGATGCCCGGCATGGCCGATCATCACCATCTGCAACCCGTTGCGATGATGCTGCTCTGCCTCGATATGCACCTTGGAGACCAGCGGGCAGGTCGCATCGACATAAACCATCTGGCGCGCCTCCGCACTGGCAGGCACCGATTTGGGCACACCATGGGCCGAAAAGATCACCGGGCGGTCATCGGGGCATTCCTCAAGCGTCTCGACAAAGACAGCGCCTTTGTCGCGCAGCCCATCCACGACATATTTGTTATGCACGATCTCATGCCGGACATAGACCGGCGCGCCCCATTTCTGCAGCGCCATCTCGACGATCTTGATCGCCCGATCAACACCGGCGCAGAACCCGCGCGGGGCCGCAAGATAGAGGGTCAGAGGCTCGGCCATGATTAGGTCCTTTCTTGTGCCGGAATACAGGCTGACCGAATGCGGGGCAAGGTGGCGCTCAGTCGCGGATTTCCTCAACGACACCGATCAATGCCTCGACCGGGATCATACCGGGCCCATTCACATTCTGCGGTACGCGACTATCCATCGCATTGTCCCGGTTGTCACCCAACACAAAGACATGGCCGCCTGGCACGATAGTTGGGCCGAAAGTGTCCAAACGGCTTGGCCTTGACTGCCGGACACGATAACTTGTGCCATCGGGCAGCGTTTCGCGGTACTGCGCAGCGATGCAATCCTGACCAACGCCAGGCCTGTTACTGCAGACAGGAAAGCCGCCCGTCTCTGTCTTCCTTTCAAATGGCTCCACCAGATCGGGCAGTTCCTCAGTCACCAAAGGCTGGCCGTCCAGAACAAGAAACCCGTTCCGCAACTCCACGTTCTGCCCTGCTTTGGCGATCAGTCGAAACACATGATGCGCACCTGAAACCGGATGGCGGAATACGACGATCTCGCCAATCGCGGGGACGGGGTCCTCTTTCACAAGTCGTCTTGCAATAACACACGACCCAACCGGCAGGGCCGGCTTCATCGACCCGCTTGAGATCCAGTAACTTTTGGAGGTGCCCAATGCACATTTCAGGCACGGGCACAGCGGCTGCGAGACCGCAACCGCAGGCCAAAACAAAGCTATAAAGACAATAATCCGCATATGAAAAACCTTCCGTTTCGCGGGCGAACTATAGCGTCTCGCGAAACACCTTAAACATCACACATCGTCGAACGCGTTGAAATCTGCGATTTCAGGCAGCGTTAGATGATTCAGGTTTTTTGCATGACGCGTTAGACCGTGAAAACAGATAGGGCGCAAGGACGACTCAGTCCAGGTATCACCCGCTTTCAGAACAGCGCGTTCACCGCAAAATCAGATTTGTGATCACATGGAAAAATTATGTGATCACAAAAAGTAAATTCTCGGCGATTTTCCGCGTTTACCCACACAAGCCTTTTGCTATACCGCGCAAAGCGACCTAGGGAAGTTTTAACCTTGACGTGACAGACCCGCCGCATAATCGGCCCGGAAGGAACCTGCGATGAACATACATGAATATCAGGCAAAGCAACTTCTGAAGGATTTCGGCGCCCCCGTTTCGGACGGCCGCATCGTGATGCGCGCCGAAGAGGCGAAGGCACAGGCCGGTGCGCTGGACGGGCCGCTTTGGGTGGTCAAGGCACAGATCCACGCCGGTGGGCGCGGCAAAGGCTCGTTCAAGGAAGAAACCGCCGGTGAAGGCGGCGGCGTTCGTCTGGCCCGGTCCCGCGAAGAAGCCGCTGAAGAAGCGCAAAAAATGCTCGGCCGCACACTGGTCACCAAACAGACCGGCCCGGCGGGCAAGACCGTCAACCGCGTCTATATCGAAGACGGCTCCGGCATCGAACGCGAGCTTTACCTCGCCCTGCTGGTTGATCGTGGCACATCCCGCGTGTCCTTCGTCTGCTCGACCGAGGGCGGGATGGACATCGAAGAAGTCGCCGAAAAAACGCCCGAAAAGATCACCACCGTCACCGTTGACCCGGCCTCGGGCATTTCAGGCTTCCATGGCCGCCGCATCGCCTTTGCGCTGGGCCTCGAAGGTCAGCAGATCAAGCAATGCGTGCGGCTGATCGGCATCCTCTACGACATGTTCATCCAAAAGGACATGGAGATGCTGGAAATCAACCCGCTGATCGTCACCGACAAGGGCGACCTACATTGCCTCGACGCCAAGATGGGTTTTGACGGCAACGCGCTTTACCGCCAGCAGGACATCCTTGCGCTGCGCGACGAGACCGAGGAAGATTCCAAGGAACTCGCCGCCTCCAAATTCGACCTGAACTATATCGCCCTGGATGGCGAGATTGGCTGCATGGTTAACGGCGCGGGCCTTGCCATGGCGACGATGGACATCATCAAGCTTTACGGCTCCGAACCTGCCAACTTCCTCGACGTTGGGGGCGGCGCGACCAAGGAAAAAGTGACCGAGGCGTTCAAGATCATCACCTCCGACCCCAATGTCAAAGGCATCCTGGTGAACATCTTCGGCGGCATCATGCGCTGCGATGTCATCGCCGAAGGCGTGGTCGCCGCCGTGAAAGAGGTCGGCCTCAAGGTGCCGTTGGTGGTTAGGCTTGAGGGCACCAATGTCGAAAAAGGCAAGGAAATCATCAACACTTCAGACGTCGACGTCATCGCCGCCGACGACCTGGGCGATGCCGCCGAGAAAATCGTGAAGGCGGTGAAAGGCTGACGCCACGCTGGTAGCAGCTCGCCAAAACCCAGAAGGGACTGAGTTTGAGAGAAGATATCCGACAGCATTTCGAAGGACTGCGCTGGCGTGGACCCAGCCGCTCGGGCCTTGGCTCAACCATGGAGATGACGGAACGCCTGCGGACCGCCCTGCCCATTGTTTTTTCGACCTATGGCATAAAGTCATTTGCCGATATCCCATGCGGCGACTGGTTCTGGATGCAGCATGTCGACCTAACCGGGATCGACTATGTCGGCGGCGATATCTCTCTTGAGCTGGTCGAGGAAAACGCCGCGAAATTCGCTGACCGCGAGGGCATCCGTTTTTCGCACATTGATATCACCTCAGATCCACTACCTGATGTCGATATGATGATGTGCAGGGACTGCCTGTTCCATCTGCCGTTTGAGATGTGCTGGGACTTCCTGCGCAGCTTCGTTGCATCAGATATTCGATACCTGATGGCGACAACGCATCACGTTCAGAACAACACTGATCTGGCGCGACCGGGCCAGTACAGGCATCTGAATCTTTGCGCAGCCCCCTTCAATCTTGCGCCACCGATCACCTACATTCACGAAACCTGCGAAACGCTGCCAGCCGACCCGGAACAACAGATCCAGCACCGGAGCCTCGGCATCTGGACTGCGGATCAACTGCAGGCCGCAGTCGCGGCAAAGCTATGATTACATCAGTCGGAAGACATCTGAGCGGTCTAACCATTGAGCAAGCTTTTGGTTTGTCGGTGATGAACCGCTTGGTGCTGATTCTCTCAGGACTACTTCTTGCTGGCTGTGCCGAAACAACATTTGTCGATGCGTCGCCCGCGCAGCGCCAAGTGGCGATCCAGCGGATGCGGTTTCTGGTCGAAGCCGCCTGTATCGAGAATGACCGACCAACCGCTCAGGCACAGGTCTTCGACAGGCAGGACTTTCCCTCACGCAAGAAAACCGGCCCGCGCTATATCTACGGGGACCCCGCCACCCTGATCTTTGCCAATATCCAGCCCGAGAAACTGATCAAACCAGTCTCCGAAACGCGTAGCGCAGAGGTCAGGGGCCGGATGTGCTCCGTCGGGTCACCGGCGGTCAGCTACAGCGATGCCAACGCCATTTTGCAGCAAATCCTGTCGACCCGCCTGCTGGCCAGTTCCCCTGGGCGAAAGCTGCCGGATGTGATTTCACTTGGCGTGAACAAGCCGACAGGTGCGCAGGGATATTTCTTCGAAGGGATTTCCTATGTCGTCGGCACCGCCGGTCTGGCGATCGAGGATGAAAACGGGCAACAGGCCAACCTGCCCCTTGTCAGCATCGGGGTGTTCCGTGAGTAGCGCGATGGTATTCAGTACCGCAACTTTTAGCGATGCCGCGATGCACTGCTTGGTAGCTACACTTAAGGAGGCCGGTCAATGACTGACAGCACCCTCATCCCACACCGCGGTATTGAACGGGTTTACTACCTGTTCGGTGGCCTAATGGTGGTCATTGGCCTGTTGGTCGCCTTTGGTATCCTGTCCGGCGGGCGGCGCTTTGGCTCACTGGACCAGGGCTCAGCCGGGCCGCTGATCATCGGGAGCCTTCTTGCTCTGCTGGGCGGCGTTAGCCTGTTCTACGCCGTAAGGCTGTCGTCTACCCCGAACAAGGGCATCCGTGTCAGCCCCAACGGCATCTATGACCCTCAGTTGATGCGCGCCGAAGTCCCATGGACGAATATTCGCTATGCAGGCCCCATGAACTCCGGCGGTCACAGCGTGTTCGGTATCGTTCTTAACGCCGAACCCCCGGAAGGCCGCGCCTTTCAAAGCAAGATACTGAACGCGATCCAGGGCGGACCCGGCTTTGGATATCGTCGCTTCATGTTCGGCCGCCCGCTTGAAACCGTTGCGCAGGAGTTCGAAGCTGCACGGGCACAGGTCACCAGAAAAACGGATGCGCCCTCATGAAAAGGTTCATTCGGCATATGCTTCGGCCAGCAGGTCTATGTAAAAATGCGCGGACACTGATCAGAAGTGGCCTGGCGACAATTCTGCTGATAAGCGCGCCGCTTGCCGCCTCTGCGCAGGAATTCAAGTCTGAGTACCTGTTTGGCCAGCCCCTACGCCGCGGGTGCTTCCAGACCAACCCGGTCAGCTTTCTTTACGGTGCCCGGTTCTTCGAAAGCCTGCTATGGCCATCCGAAGAGATCGAGGACGGCATCCGCCACACCTCGCCCGAAGGGAATATCACCATCGACAGCATCGAGGATGGCGCGCTTTCGGGCCGCTGCGTTGCCACCTTGCACAAAGACGCAATCACACCGGATTTTGACATAATCGCCACCCTGCGCGCGCTGGTCAACGAGGCCGCCGAAACCGATGTGACCGAAGGCCGCGACGGCGATGCGCTTGTCTGGCGCTGGAAAGGCACCGGCAGTTTCATGATGCAAAGCTACGAAGTTCGCCTGACATCGGGCGAAGAAACCCAGATTACCTGGTCAACGCAATGACACGCGCATTGCACCGCACCTGAGGAAGGAAACAACATGGCAGTCCTTGTCAACGAAAACACCAAAGTCATCTGCCAGGGCCTGACCGGCTCTCAGGGGACGTTCCACTCGGAACAGGCGATTGCCTATGGCACCAAGATGGTCGGCGGCGTGACCCCAGGCAAAGGGGGCAGCACCCATATCGGCCTGCCGGTCTTTGACACCGTGGACGAGGCACGACATGCAACCGGGGCCAACGCCACCGCGATCTACGTCCCGCCGCCCTTTGCCGCCGATGCCATTCTTGAGGCGATTGACGCCCGCATGGAACTGATCGTCTGCATCACCGAAGGCATCCCGGTGCTGGACATGATGAAGGTGAAACGCGCGCTGGAAGGCTCCAACTCCACCCTGATCGGGCCAAACTGCCCCGGCGTGATCACGCCCGATGCCTGCAAAATCGGCATCATGCCCGGCCATATCCACAAACGCGGCTCGGTCGGCGTCGTCTCCCGCTCCGGCACCCTGACCTACGAGGCGGTCGGCCAGACCACCGCCGCCGGTCTGGGCCAGTCGACCTGCATCGGCATCGGCGGCGACCCGATCAAGGGGTTTGAGCATATCGACGCTCTGGAACTGCTGCTGGGCGATGAGGAAACCCACTCGATCATCATGATCGGCGAAATCGGCGGCACCGCCGAAGAAGAGGCCGCCCAGTTCCTGGCCGATGAAAAGAAAAAAGGCCGCTGGAAGCCCACCGCCGGTTTCATCGCCGGCCGCACCGCCCCTCCGGGCCGCCGGATGGGCCATGCCGGTGCCATCGTCAGTGGTGGTCAAGGCGATGCCGAAAGCAAGATCGAAGCGATGAAAGCCGCTGGCATCGTCGTCGCTGACAGCCCCGCCGGTCTGGGCGAGGCAGTGCTGAAGGCAATTGGATAGAGGTCAGAAACGGTAAACTGATGACATTGGTGAGTGCAGCAAAGAACGGTTTTCGTCATTCGTTCGACTTCTCGGGGCGAATGACGCGCTGCGCCTATTGGGCATTTGCCCCATCGGCAGTCATCCTGCCGCTGGTTGCACTCTTTATAACCGTGAAAACCGGTATGGACCTCTGGCAGATTTACTTAGCGGTTTTCATCTGCGCGATCCCGTTTATGTCTGCCTCCGCACGCCGGTTGCAGGATGCCGGGGAGTACGGCGGTCTTGTCGTCAAGC
Organism: Halovulum sp. GXIMD14793; assembly: GCF_054457435.1. Lineage (NCBI taxonomy): Bacteria > Pseudomonadati > Pseudomonadota > Alphaproteobacteria > Rhodobacterales > Paracoccaceae > Halovulum > Halovulum sp. GXIMD14793. Next base: position 15,126 of record NZ_JBTLNE010000062.1, read on the forward strand.
TGGCTTTTATTGTTGGCATTTTTCTTTCTCTGCCATGGCTCCTCTACTGGACCTTTACGGGCGGTATGTACGCCGCGCTGTGCCACCATTTCTTTGTAATGCCCCTTATATATTTCATAATATTTATAGTCCCTATCATAGTCATCACTGTGCTCTGGGTTGTTATAGCTTTCTTGATCAATTTCGTGCCCCTGCCGGGAATGCTGCTGCTTCCCTCTGAACCCAAACCCAACCGTTACGGTCCCAACCCGCATGAGGTGACCCCATGACCGAACATTCCCCCAACGACCAGTTCCATGCATCGTCCTTCCTGCAAGGACACAACGCGGAATATGTGGAGCAGCTTTATGCCCGCTACGCCAATGACCCCAATGCGGTGGATGCGGCCTGGCAGGCCTATTTCGAGTCTCTGGGCGACGCACCGCGCGACGTCACGGCTGAGGCGGCGGGGCCATCCTGGACACGCGGCGACTGGCCGCCCGCCCCGTCAGATGAACTGACGGCGGCGCTGGATGGGCAATGGGGGACAGACCCGGCGGCAGCCGTCGGTGACAAGATCAGCGCCAAAGCGGGCGAAAAGGGGATCAGCCTGGACGCCAACCAGATGCGCCAGGCGGTCACTGACAGTCTGCGCGCCCTGATGCTGATCCGGGCCTATCGCATCCGGGGCCATCTGGCCGCCGATCTGGACCCTCTGGGCCTGACCGAACGCACACCGCATCCCGAACTGGACCCGCAAACCTACGGCTTCACCGAAGCCGACATGGACCGCCCGATCTTCATCGACAACGTGCTGGGGCTGGAAACCGCATCCATGCGCGAGATTGTGGCCATCGTCAAACGCACCTATTGCGGCACCTTCGCACTGCAATACATGCACATCTCGGACCCCGAACAGGCCGGATGGCTGAAAGAGCGGATCGAAGGCTTCGGCAAAGAAATCGCCTTTACCCGCGAGGGTCGCAAGGCAATCCTGAACAAACTGGTCGAGGCGGAAGGCTTCGAAAAATTCCTGCACGTCAAATACACCGGCACCAAACGCTTCGGCCTTGATGGCGGCGAGGCGCTGATCCCCGCGATGGAACAGATCATCAAACGCGGCGGCGCGCTGGGCGTAAAAGACATCGTCGTCGGCATGCCCCACCGTGGCCGGTTAAGCGTGCTGGCCAATGTGATGGGCAAACCCTACCGCGCCATCTTCAACGAATTTCAGGGCGGCAGCTTCAAACCCGATGAGGTCGAAGGCTCCGGCGATGTGAAATATCACCTCGGCGCATCCTCCGACCGGGAATTCGATGGCAACAAGGTCCACCTCAGCCTGACCGCCAACCCCAGCCATCTTGAGGCCGTGAACCCCGTGGTTCTGGGCAAGGCCCGCGCCAAGCAGGCGCAACTGGACGATGCGGACCGCAGCCAGGTCCTGCCGATCCTGCTGCACGGCGATGCCGCCTTTGCCGGTCAGGGCGTGGTCGCGGAATGCTTCGGCCTTTCGGGGCTGAAAGGGCACCGCACCGGCGGCACGATCCATCTGGTGGTCAACAACCAGATCGGCTTTACCACAGCGCCGCATAACTCCCGCTCCTCGCCCTATCCGACCGATATCGCCCTGATGGTCGAGGCCCCGATTTTCCACGTCAACGGCGACGACCCGGAGGCCGTGGTTCATGCCGCCAAGGTCGCGACCGAGTTCCGGCAGAAATTCCACAAGGATGTCGTCATCGACATCTTCTGCTACCGGCGCTTCGGCCATAACGAGGGTGACGAGCCGATGTTCACCCAGCCGCAGATGTATTCGCTGATCAAGGGGCACAAGACCACCCTGCAGCTGTATACTGAACGGCTGATCCGCGACGGTCTGATGCCCGAGGGCGAGATCGAGGATATGAAAGCCGCCTTCCAGGCGCATCTGAACGAAGAGTTCGAGGTCGGCAAAGACTTCCGCCCCAACAAGGCCGACTGGCTGGATGGCCGCTGGTCGCATCTCGACAAACAAGGCAACAAGTACCAGCGCGGCAAAACCGGCGTCGAGATGGACAAGCTGAAAGAGGTCGGGACCGCCCTGACCCGCCTGCCCGATGGCTACAAGCCCCACCGGACGGTACAGCGTATGCTGGATAACAAGGCCAAGATGGTCGAGACCGGCGAAGGCCTTGACTGGGCCACGGCCGAGGCGCTGGCCTATGGCACCCTTCTGCAAGAGGGCTATCCGGTCCGCCTGTCCGGTCAGGATTGTACCCGCGGCACCTTCAGCCACCGCCATTCCGGCATCATCGACCAACAGACCGAGGAACGCTATCTGCCGCTGAACCATATCGGCGCCGGACAGGCCGGGTATGAGGTCATCGACTCGATGCTGTCGGAATACGCCGTTCTGGGCTTCGAATACGGCTACTCGCTGGCCGAGCCCAACGCGCTGGTCATGTGGGAAGCGCAGTTCGGCGATTTCGCCAATGGCGCGCAGATCATGTTCGATCAGTTCATCAGCAGCGGCGAAAAGAAATGGCTGCGCATGTCCGGCCTTGTCTGCCTGCTGCCCCATGGCTATGAAGGTCAGGGGCCCGAGCATTCCTCCGCCCGTCTGGAACGCTTTTTGCAGATGTGCGCCGAAGATAACTGGATCGTTGCCAACTGCACGACCCCGGCCAACTATTTCCACATCCTGCGCCGCCAGCTGCACCGCGCCTATCGCAAACCGCTGGTGCTGATGACCCCGAAATCCCTGCTGCGGCACAAAATGGCCGTCAGCACGCTGGAGGAAATGGCCACAGGCTCTTCCTTCCACCGGGTGCTTTGGGATGATGCAGAGCTTGGCAATTCCGAAATGACCCTGAAACCCGATAAGGGGATCAAACGCGTCGTGATCTGTTCCGGCAAGGTCTACTATGACCTGCTGGAAGCGCGCGACCAGCAGGGACTGGATGATGTCTATATCCTCCGGCTGGAGCAGTTCTATCCCTTCCCGGCGCAAAGCCTTGTGAAGGAACTGAAACGCTTCCCCGAGGCCGAAGTGATCTGGTGTCAGGAAGAACCCAAGAACCAGGGCGCCTGGAGCTTTGCCGAACCCAATCTTGAATGGGTGCTGACCCGCATCAAATCGAAATGGAAACGCCCCGCCTATGCTGGACGGCCCGCTGCGGCCTCGCCTGCGACCGGCTTGGCGCGTCTGCACAAAGAACAACAGGAAGCGCTCGTTGCCGATGCGCTGACCGGACAGAAGGACTGACCAGATGACCGAGATCCGTGTACCCACCCTTGGGGAAAGTGTCACCGAAGCCACCGTAGCAACCTGGTTCAAAAAACCCGGCGATGCGGTCGCCGTGGATGAAATGCTCTGCGAGCTGGAGACCGACAAAGTCACGGTGGAGGTGCCCTCCCCCGCGGCCGGCACCCTGCAGGAAATCGTCGCGAATGAAGGCGATACCGTCGGCGTCGATGCCCTTTTGGCGAATATCGCCGAGGGCGAGGTTGCCGCCACCGCAGCCCCAGCCGCCAGCGCTGCACCCGCTGCCGAGGAAGCGGCCCCCGCCAAAGCCGGTGCATCCGATGTCGAAGACGCCCCCTCGGCCAAAAAGCTGATGGCCGAAAAAGGCCTCAGCCCCGATCAGGTTGAGGGCACCGGCAAGGATGGCCGGATCATGAAGGAAGACGTGCTCAAGGCAGGCACCGCCTCCGCCCCGGCCCCTGCGGCCAGCGCCCCGCCCCGCGCCCCTGTCCCCGCCAACGATGCCGCACGCGAAGAACGGGTCAAGATGACCCGCCTGCGCCAGACCATCGCCCGGCGTCTGAAAGACAGCCAGAACACCGCCGCCATGCTGACCACCTATAACGAGGTCGACATGACAGCCGTGATGGAGCTGCGCAACGAATACAAAGACCTGTTCCTGAAGAAACACGGCGTCAAGCTGGGCTTCATGTCCTTCTTCACCAAGGCCTGCTGCCATGCCCTGAACGAGGTTCCGGACGTGAACGCCGAGATTGACGGCACCGATGTGGTCTACAAGAACTACGTCCATATGGGCATCGCCGTCGGCACCCCCACCGGCCTGGTCGTCCCGGTCGTGCGCGATGCCCACCTGATGTCCTTTGCCGAGATTGAGAAAAGGATCAACGAACTCGGCGCCCGCGCCCGTGATGGCAAGCTGTCCCTGGCCGAGATGCAGGGCGGCTCTTTCACCATCTCCAACGGCGGCGTCTATGGCTCGCTGATGTCATCGCCCATCCTGAACCCACCGCAATCCGGCATCCTCGGCATGCACAAGATCCAGGAACGCCCCATGGTCATCGGCGGCCAGATCGTCGCCCGCCCCATGATGTACCTGGCCCTCAGCTACGACCACCGCATCGTCGACGGCAAAGGCGCTGTCACCTTCCTCGTCCGCGTGAAAGAGGCACTGGAAGACCCGCGCCGGCTGCTGATGGATTTGTAGGGCTGATAACGGTGGAAAACGGTACTTGTACCGACCGGTTTCGCATAGCCGTATTGGGTTTGTGCGGCCTTGTCATCTGTTGCTCAACGATCTTGCTGACCATTGCGCAGCTTTACTACACATCTCCCGACCACTTCTGGGTTGCGCTGATCCAAAGCATCGTCGGCGGTTTGCTTCTGGCGCTGGCCTATCTCCGGTTGGGGTATCTTGTTTGGCAAAACTCAGATCAGGCGCGCAGGATAAACCGTATAATCCTGATCATGTGGTTCATTGTTGGTGCAATGGCGATACTTGCTTTGATGAAGCCCGGCGCGGACGATTCTGCCCTGCCGCGGGTGATTGTCTTCGTTTCAGCAATCTGCATTCTCGCTCTGGTCCATGTCTTTCTTCATCGACGGCTGACCCGGAATGGTTAAGTCTCGCTCATTCGCAATAGGTTTGCGATCCGCCTGTATTGACCCCTCGACATCCTTTCGCAATGGTCAAAGGTGCTGAAAGCCCAATTGAAAGGCTAGGAGATGACCAATCCCGATCTTTCGAAACCAACATACGCCGAAATGGAAGAGCTGGACCGCCTGACCGACCAAATGGCCCAGTTCGACACCGACCTGCAGCAGTCCACCCGGCGCAGCTTGATCATATGGGCCATCCGCTGGCTGATCGGATTTGGCCTGATCTGGACAATCACCGCCTGGACAGGCACCACGCCTGGCTATGGACCGCCGGTCTTGTGATTGCCGGTCTTTCCCTTGCCGTGACGCTGGGCACACAACTGGTCCTGTCAAAAAAGATCGCCGCCGTTCAGGCCAAACGCAAAGACCTCGACACCCTGCCAAAGGAAGGACCCTGATGACCACCAAAGCTGAGACCTGCAGATGACCTGGCGCGCCCTCCTTATCCTTCTGGTCTCGCTGCCTTTGATTGGCATCGGCTACACGCAGGTGATGATCCGCACAGGCTCCGGCACACCCCTGGCCATGGTGGCCGCCTCAAAACAGGTAGACCTGATCCGCGTGCTGAAATCAGACCGCCGCCTGGAGCTTTGGCGCGGCGACATCATGATCCGCAACTATACGATTTCACTGGGCGGTGCGCCCGAAGGCCACAAACAGCAGGAGGGCGACGAACGCACGCCCGAGGGGCGCTACGTGATCGACTGGCGCAATGAAAATTCCATCGCCCATCTCAGCCTGCACATCTCCTACCCGAATGAGGCCGACAAGGCCCGCGCCAAAGCCGCAGGCGTTCCGCCGGGCGGAGACATCATGATCCACGGCATCCTCAACGGCTGGGGCTGGCTCAGCAGCCTGCACCGCTATCGCGACTGGACCAACGGCTGCATCGCCGTCACCAATACCGAGATACAGGAAATCTGGGCCCTCGTCCCCAACGGCACCCCCATCGAGATCCTGCCCTGATCCTTTCGCGGATAAACACCTGAAACTGCCTGAAATCAAATATATTAACAGAGTGTCTCAAACAGCCGCCAAACACTAAAGCGTTTCAAGTTTACCTTGAGACATCACATAAAATCGAAACGCGTACATGTTGTGAATTGCACTTATCCGGCGCTCGGATTGCAAACATCCCGGATTCTCGCTCAAATTATCTGACGCTATCCGGGGTATCAAACTCACATTATCTGCGACTGTGATCAGATTAAT
>NZ_JBTLNE010000063.1:0-21064 GCF_054457435.1 Halovulum sp. GXIMD14793
CTGGGGCTGTTTGACGGGCTGGGCACCTTCTGGCAGGCCGCCGCAGAAAAAGCCCTCAGCTCCGTCATCGTCGAAACCACCGCTGGCGTCGTCTCCGGTGACCTTGATATCGGAAACATTCTTGAGGGTGCAGCCTTCGCAGGCGTCACCGCAGGGCTGACGGCACAGTTCAACCTTGGGGCGCTGACGGGGGCGTCGAAGGTCAGCCTCGCGGGCATCCCGTTGCGCGGTGATCAGGTGGTTGCGGCCCTGTCCCCCGCTGCCCTGCTTGACGGGTTCGGGGATGCGGTGCTGCGCGCGGGCCTCACCACAGCCGTGCATGGCGGGCGTTTTGAGGATGCGCTGAAGGGAGAATTGCAGACCTTCGCCCTGTCGCAGGCACTGGCCTACTCCCAATTCCAGGTGGGCGAGAGGGGGCTGGCCGAGGGTTCTGCCGGGCATGCGGTCCTGCACGGGCTGGTCGGGTGTGCCTTCGCCGAAGCCTCCGGCGGCGACTGCCGGGCAGGCCTCGCCGCCGGGGTGGCGCAGAGCGTCTTTGCAGGGACGCTGGACCCCGATGCCCCGGGCTTCGATGCGCAAAAGGCACTGAACCGGGCCGAACTGATCGGGGCCTTTGCAGGCTACCTGTTCTCTGGCGGCAAGGGCGAAAACGTCTCCGCCGGGTCCTCCACCGCGCGTTCGGGGCTGGAGCATAATTATCTGACGCATGCCGATCTGGCGAACCTGAAACGGGAACTGGCAGAATGTGCCGCCTCTCCCGATGGCTGTGATGAAGAGGCGATTATCGCAAAGTACCGCCGCATCTCTCACCAGAATGACATTGATCTGATTAACCAGTGTCGCGCCAATTTGGATTGTATCAACAGCCGCCTTTCCGAAGTGTCTGCCGGCAGTGCCGAATGGGATGATGTGATCGGTGACCATTGGGGCGTTTATTCGGAACTTTCGGGCTATATCGGTCCGGATGACGTGGTTGGCGAGCACATCCGGAAGGTTCTCCATGGCGAACAGATTTATCTGACCCCGGAGGCGCATCTCTGCGGCGGTGTTTCCAGTCCTGAATGTGATGCGATCATGCAGCAAGATATGCTCGCGAGCCTACCCTATAAACTGGCCGTGATTGGAGGTGTCGTTACCATCGTCCTTGCGCCGGAAGCGCTTGCAGCTCTTGCGTCTGCAGGCGAGGTTGCCGGCACGGCCACGACCGGCGTTTATGTGTACTGCACAGCAGGCGGTATCTGCACGCAGCTGGTGACGGCCGCAGCGGTCGTCGGCACTGTGGGATGCGGTACGGAAATGGCCTCGGGTGACCCAAGTTGTGCCGGAGCGATGGCCTCGATGCCCGGCGGTGCCATGGCCGCAGCTGACGATCTCCTGGCATTGACCCGATTGGGCCGGGGGGCTGCGAATAGGTTCTTGGCTCCAAATAGAACAGTGGCGAACGCTGATGACCTTGCGGATATTAGAACCCAGCATGGCTTGTCAGGTAGAGATACAGTAGCCGCTGCTAGGACTGATATTCCCGGTATTCAGGGACAAACATTTGAGGGATTGTCTCCGGCACTCCGTCGAGAAGGTGGTTTGCAATCGCTCGATGATCTCTACGGAGCCAATCGTCCTATCAAATCACCCAATCCAAACCCGATTGCATCAAGGCATGCTGAAGAAGATATCTTTAACGGTATTGCGCAGCAAATTGATAATTCAGGTCTGACAGCGGCGCAGCTCAATGGGCGTACTGTGAATGTCCACATTTCGAATGCTGGGGGTGTTTGTAACGTTTGTTATCAAGGCCTTGGTAATTCGACGGCGACACCTGGCGTTATCCGTCAGTTCAGTGAACGTTATCCGGGCTTGAACATCCGTATTACGGCTGAAGGAGGAACGGTTCGTCCGGGCGTGGATTCCATTACGGTGCGTGGGGGACAGATTGTTGACTGACTGGAGCACTTTCCTTGAGAAATCAGAATCCGCCCAAGCTCGGTTCTTGTTGGATACGGCAATGACAGCGTGGGACGCACAGCACCATCCTGACGAGATAGGGAGCGAGGTAGGTGGCTATCTAAAGTTGGGGTATGATGTTCTTGATGGTCAGCACGAAAAGTTGCCCCAACTTATTTGCTTTATTGAAGACCCTGAAATGAAGCACGATTTTGGTGCAATTTTTGAACGTATTAAGCACGATGAAAAGGCTTCTGCGGCTTTGGACTTGGCAAGTTATGCCTGTGGCTTTGTATCAAGATTGGTTGCTACCGCTACAGGATATGGCCCGCTGCCTGACCCTATCCTTGAGTCTCAGCCAGATATTTATGAATATTATCAAGAACGAGCGAGCTTCTTAGGGATTTGATCCTCACTCCGCCGGTTCCTCTGGCCGATATTCTGTCATAGCGATTGCGCAGTAATGCGCGCCGTTCTGATCTTGCACGATTGACGCGCCGGCTCTGCCACACCAGTAAGCGTCATCGTCTGACTGGATGAGGCGAATGGCATCGGCAAAGTTTGCGGTGTTGAGGTTTTGTTTTGTGAAGAAGACAGCCCCTGCGCCTGCGAGAGCTGCGCTGATCAGCATCGCAGTGGCGAGCGTAGCCCAATCCCATTTTGAGCGCTGGTCTCGATCTTCCAGTCGTTCAGCGATGTTTGCGAGGGTGCGGCTTTCCATATCGAGTTTGTCGGCTTTGGTGGTGATCTCTTTTGCAGCAGTGATGGTCTGTTGCGCGGCATTGAGATTGTGTTTTGCGCTGTCGGAATTTGCTTCGATGGCGCGGACAAAGTTCTGTGCGACTGGCCCCATGAAGTGGTCGATATTATCGGCGACATGGCTTCCCAGTTGTTCAGGGTCGAGGGCGCGTCTTGTTGTATCGATTGAGGCTTTGAGGTCTTTGATGTCGGCGGCGTATTGAGTGCGTTGCGCGATGACATCGGAGATCATGACCTTGGATTGACGCGTCTCATCGACGAGGGCGGCAAGGACGTCTGTGATCTTGTCGAGCTGTGCCTTGTCGGCGGGGGAGGTGGTATTGTCACTCATTACGGAAACCTGTCTTTGTATTACTGTTGTTTTAGCCGCTGATCTCACCGTCGTCTGACCTGCCCGCGATCTGGCGCAGTTCATCCAATACCGGCTTGAGGTCGCGTTGTTCGGCGTCTCTGAGGGTTGCCTGATCGAGGAGCTCCAAGACAGCCTGCGCGTTCTCTGCACCCATCCGCCCGACAGAAAGCAACACGGTCCCCAGCACAATATGCCGCCGAGCTTCCGCTTTCTTCTGTCGGGCCTTCAATCTTGAGAGGCGGTCATTTGCTTGTGCGATTTGCTGTTCGATGGTGCGTTTGGTCATGGGATTGATATTTAGAGGAGAGGTTTGCCAGTATCAATGATGTTTGCGCCTGTGATTGGTGTTATTATAGTCTTAAATGTCCACTTATACATTGCTATCGCAATGTGTGGCCTCTATCGGGGTAAAACCCCAGCTGAGAGCTTCCCGTTGCGCCCGTGGCGCAAGATGAGGTTCCGGCCTCAAACTCCGGTCAAAGGAGTGCCTTTGAAATCCCATGGTGCGGGGTCCGCACCAGCCCTTTGATGACCTCTTGGCCTTGTAGGGGGCCGAGATCACCAAAGGGCAAACGCATCGAACGTTGTCGCATTGGCGGCTAAAGGAAGGAGCAAACCCGATGGCGATGTACCGTCTGAGCGCATCTGTTTTGTCCCGCTCACAAGGGCGCAGCTCTGTGGCTGCTGCTGCGTATCGGGCTGGCGAGAAGCTCCAGAATGTGCGCGATGGGATGGAGCATGATTACTCCAAGCGCGTGGGTGTGGTGTCAGCAGAGGTGATGCTGCCGGCAGGTGCGCCGGCCTATCTGGCCGACCGCGAGGTCCTGTGGAACACGGTAGAGGCAGCGGAGAAACGCCGCGACGCACAGGTGGCGCGGGAGGTGCAACTGGCGCTGCCGCATGAGCTGAGCGCAGGCCAGCGTGAAACCTTGGTACGCGGGTTCGTGCAGGCTCAGTTTGTGGGCCGGGGCATGGTGGCCGATGTGGCGATCCATGCCCCCGGCGTGAAAGGTGATACCCGCAATCACCATGCCCATGTGCTGCTGACCACGCGGGCAGTCAGCCCTGACGGGTTTGAGGGCAAGAACCGGGATTGGAACGCGAAGGAGCTGCTGACAAGCTGGCGGGAGGAGTGGGCCGATGAGGTGAACGCGGCGCTGGAGCGGTATGACATTGCGGAGCGCGTAGATCACCGTAGCCTTGAGGATCAGCGGGCGGATCATCTGGAGCGCAGCCAGGACGCGCTTGAGGCTGGCGAGGTGGAACGAGCGTCCGAGCATACGGTTGAGGCGGAGGCGCTGGACCGGGAGCCGCGCATTTACATGAAGCGGGAAGATTACCAGCGGGCGATCAAAGACCCCGGCAGCTATGCGGGTCAGTTGTTGCAGCAGTCCTATGACATGATTGGCCGGGCGCAGGCACGGGCAGAAACCCTGATGCGTGATTTTAAGGAGATGCTGGATCGGTCCATTGATCGTTTGGATGATTTGTTGTCGTCTTTGCGGGGGGAGGGGCGTCCGGCTTATGCAGCTGGATTGTCACCTGATCAGGTGCAGGGTGAGAGCAAACAGGATCATTCCATGTCAGAGCATCGTTCTGAGCGCAGCAGCACGGATGATCTGGACGCAGCCCTGAATGCGCTCAAGGCGGAACCTGATCCGGAGGCCAGTGCGGAGCGGGCGCGTCAGGCTCTAGCTGAGGAAGAACAGCGCCGGGCTGATCTGGGGAAAGCGCGCGAAATCGAGGCTGTGCAGGAGCGTGAGCGGCAGGTGCAGATCAAGACTGTTGAACGCGAGGAGCCGGATCACAGCGTCAGCCGTGATCGAGATGACGGCATGGACTACGGGCGTTAGCAGGTGGGGTGTCTACTCAGCGGCTGGTTTGTGGCGGTTTGCACCGAGGGAATGGGCAAGCGTCATAGTCTGGTGTTTGACAACCAAAGAGTCGATCAGATTGGAAATGGTCAGTTGATCCACATCCGGCAACTTACTTAGAGCTTCAAATTGCAGTAGCAAATCATTTTTGGGTGCACGCTCATGCGCATCAAAGATCAGTTCGTCAGTTGTAACTGAGAAGGCGAGAGCGATCTTCTTGATAACCTCTGCTGACGGCACAGATCGTCCAGCCTCATACGCTTTGACAGAATTGATGTGCAGGCCAGTGATGTCTGCCATCTGTTCTTGCGTAAACCCGCGAGATTTACGGAGTTGAAGGAGGTTTTTGTCCAGCGGCATGAGTGACCCATTTTGAAGAAATGCTTTCCCCATGTGTAACCTCCGGTTTTTGCTTCATTGATTGGTTGCACTTTATAGCATTCTTAAATTATACAGTATAGTGTACTTGACAGGTTTTTAGAGAACCAACTGAACGGAACACTATGCCACGTATCGCAGAATCTGAAATCGACCGCCTTAAATCCGATATCTCGCTTCTGGAGTGGGTGCGCTCGGAGGGTTTGGAGCCAAGCAAGCGGGGCAAGGACTGGGTTGTGCTGTGCCCGTTCCATGAGGAGGACACGGCGAGCTGCGTGATCACGCCAAGGAAAAACCTGTTCAACTGCTTTGGTTGCGGTGCTGGTGGCACGATTGTGGATTGGGTGATGCGGCGGCGGGGTGTGAGCTTTCCACATGCGATTGAGATATTGCGCACGGGATCAAGCGGGCCGGTGAGTGATGCGATGCATGGGGTTCAGCATATCGAGCCGATTATGCCGATGGATGTGTCGGCACAGGTGGCGCTTCGGGAGGTGATGGATTTTTACCATGATTGCCTGCACCAGACGCCGGAGGTGTTGGCCTTCTTGGAAAAACGTGGGATTGGGTCGCCTGAGCTGATCAAAGAGTTCAGGCTGGGGTACTGCAATCGGACGCTTGGCTATCGGTTGCCGTCGAAGACGACGAAGGCGGGGGTGACGATCCGGGATACGTTGCAGCAGGCGGGGATTTATCGACCCAAGTTCAAGTATGAGCATTTTGGCGGGTGTTTGGTGGTGCCGGTGATTGATCCTGATACGGGCGCAGTGCTTGAAGCCTATGGGCGCAAGATCAGGCCCAACCATAAGATCGGTAAGAACGAGATGAAGCACGGGTATTTGCCGGGGCCGCATCGGGGTGTGTGGAATGCCAAAGCGTTTGCCGCATCAGATGAGATCATTCTATGCGAAGCTTTGATTGATGCGATGACGTTCTGGGCGCATGGGTTCCGCAATGTGACGGCGATCTATGGCACATCCGGCTTCTCTGATGATTTGAAGCGGGCCTTTGAGCAGAATCGCATCAAGCGTGTGTTCCTTGCGTTTGACCGGGACGAGGCCGGGGATCGGGCGGTTGAGAAATACGCCCCATGGTTTGCGGAAGTTGGCATTGAAGTGCGGCGGGTTCTGTTCCCGAAAGGCATGGATGCGAATGACTATGCGCTGAAGGTGCAGCCTGCGGCGAAGGCGCTGGATCATTTGTTGCGCAGTGCGGAGCTGGTCAGCGAGGGGCGTGGCGATACCGGCAACGGCGATTCTGAAACCCCACCCAATGAAGAGGCAGCTAAAGAAAAAACGGGGTCTGTGGTGGCGTTGGCAGCGCATCAAGCCAAGCCCATTCTCTCTTTAGCTGCGGATGCTGACAAACGGCCCCGGTCTGAGGTGGTTCTGGAGCGGGGCGATCATGAGCTGCATCTGGGCATTGGTGACAGGTCTTACCGGGTGCGTGGTTTTGAAAAGAACCTCAGTTACGGTGCGCTGAAGGTGAACCTGATGGCGCGGTGTTCCGACCTGTTCCATGTGGACACGCTGGACCTGTACCAAGCGCGGCAGCGGGCGGCGTTTGTGCATCAGGCGTCGGTTGAGCTTGGTCAGGCGGATGAGCGGATCAAGCGGGATCTGGGTCAGATCCTGTTGAAGCTGGAGGCGTTGCAGGCCGATCAGATCCGCAAGGCACTGGAGGTGGTGGAGCCGGAGGCAGACGAGGATGCGGAACTGCGCAAGGCGGCGCTCGCGTGGCTGAAATCTCCGGACCTCATAGACAATATCCTTGCTGACTTTGGGCGGCTTGGTGTTGTTGGCGAGGATACCAATGTGCTGACGGGGTATCTGGCGGCGGTGTCGCGCAAGCTGGACAAGCCTTTGGCGGTGATTATCCAGTCGAGTTCTGCGGCGGGCAAGTCTGCGTTGATGGAGGCGGTTTTGACGCTGATGCCCGAGGATGAGCGGGTGCAATACTCGGCGCTGACGGGGCAGAGCCTGTTTTACATGGGCGAAACCAACCTCAAGCATAAGATACTGGCGATTGCGGAAGAGGAGGGAGCCAGCAATGCGTCCTATGCCCTCAAGCTGTTGCAGTCTGAGGGGGTGATTACGATTGCCTCGACGGGCAAGGATGATGCGACGGGTCAGTTGGTGACCAAGGAATACCGGGTGGAAGGCCCGGTGATGCTGTTCCTGACAACGACGGCGATCGACATCGATGAGGAACTTTTGAATCGCTGCATGGTGCTGACGGTGAATGAGAGCCGGGATCAGACGCGGGCGATTCATGTGATGCAGCGCCAGCGCCAGACCTTGGAGGGGTTGCTAGCGGAGGTGGACCGGGGGGCAGTGACGGGCTTGCACCGGGCGGCGCAGCGGTTGCTGCGGCCCCTGAAGGTGGTCAATCCTTATGCCGCTGACTTGTCCTTTGCGGATGGTCAGACGCGCACCCGGCGCGATCATATGAAATACCTCGGTCTGATCAGTTCGATTGCGCTGTTGCATCAATACAGCCGCGAGGTGAAGCGAGTGGAGCATGGGGCCCGTGTCATTGAATATGTCGAGGTTTGGCCGAAGGATATCGAGCTTGCCAACAAGCTGTCCTCGGTGGTGTTGGGGCGGACGTTGGACGAGCTGCCGCCACAGACGCGCAAACTGCTCATTGCGCTTCAGGACTGGGTCAGGGGGCGGGCGGACACCGAGGACGTGCCGGTCAGAGATATCCGGTTCCGACGGCGGGAAGCACGGGAGGCGCTTGGCTGGACGGATACGATGTTGAAAATCCATCTCGGTAGGCTGGCGGAGCTGGAATATCTGCTGGTGCATCGCTCGGCTGTTCGGGGCGGTATGTCCTTTGAGTATGAGCTGGCCTGTGACGGGTCCGAGTTGGGTGGTCTTGGCTTAAAATCCCCGTTTGTTGCTGATGCCCCGGCTTAAGTGGTCACAAAACCCCCAAGTGGTCACGGATTTGGGGAAGTGGTCGGTAAGTGGTCATGAAACTGCTGACCGCTTGAATGATTTGAAATCAATGTGTTGTGGTGAAAAGGGCGAAGTGGTCCTGAATTTTGAAAGTGCGTATTGGATGCTAAAACAAGGTCGCGCCTGCGTTCTTTATATCTTCTCTTTAGTAGCTTCTCTTTTAGTTGCTTCTGAAGATAAAACCCCATCCACATTGGGCTGTTGCGTTTTGCGTCACATGCAGCGCGGGGTTGCAGGCGAGGTGACGGCGGCTCTGGTATTGGCGATGCGCGCACCTGTGGCCCTTTCTTTTTTAGCTGTGAAGAGCGGAGGGTGCTCGCTCCCGACTGAGCCATTGAGGCTCCGGCGCGGTAGCGCCGTCCTCGCGGAGGCGTTGGCACAGCCAACTGCCGTGAGCGCAAAACGTGGGTAAGAAGGGCCAGCATACGCCGCTGGCTCCGATTGGCGATCCTTCGGACAGCAACACGCTTTACAACTGGATGCGTCGGTTCCGGGTGCATCAGTTGGAAAAGCATTACAGCCCGCGCACGGTGGCGAACCGTGAGACCTATCTGCGCTATTTTGTGGCGTGGGCGGATGAGCGCGGCCTGAAATACCCCCAAGAGATCACCAAGCCCATTCTGGAGGCGTATCAGCGGTATTTGTTCCATCACCGCAAGGCCAATGGTCAGCCCTTGTCAGTGCGCAGCCAGCATGGGCGGATCATTCCGATCCGGGCGATGTTCTCTTGGCTGGTGAAGAACAATCACCTTCTGAGCAATCCGGCATCCGATCTGGAATTGCCGCGGCTGGATAAGCGCCTGCCCAAGGCGATCCTGAGCCAGTCCGAGGTTGAAGCCATCCTGAACGGCATTGATGTATCCGAGCCAATGGGCGTTCGGGACCGGGCCATTCTGGAGGTGCTTTACAGCACGGGGATGCGGCGCATGGAGGTGATTGCGCTGAGATGGGATGACTTTGACATCGAGCGTGGCACGATCTTTATCCGCGAAGGTAAGGGCAAGGTGGACCGGATGGTGCCGATAGGTGCGCGCGCGTTGCTCTGGTGCGAAAAGTATCTGCATGAGGTGCGGCCCCAGTTCGATCTGACTGGCCATGATCCTGCTTTCTTTTTAACCAGTCTTGGCGAAGCCTTTACGCCCAACCGCATGACGCAGCTTGTGCGCAACCACATCCAAGCGGCCGAGATTGGCAAATCCGGTTCCTGTCACCTGTTCCGCCATAGCTGCGCCACACTGATGTTGGAGAACGGCGCCGACATCCGCTACATTCAGCAGCTCCTCGGCCACGCCAAGCTGGATACCACCCAGATTTACACGCAGGTCAGTATCCGCCAGCTCAAGCAGGTCCATACGCTGACCCACCCCGCGAAAATGGGCGGAGATAATGAAAACAGCGACGTGCTGGAAACCGGGGATTGATCCAAAGCGCTATGCGCATATATAATGCGCATGAAGGAGATGCCGACATGCAGACACAATCTGTTCCAAAGAAACCGACGAATCTGACGCTGGATCAGGGGCTTTTGTCTGAGGCCCGGTCGTTTGGTGTGAACCTCTCGCAGGCCGCAGAGGCGGGTTTGCGCCTTGCGGTCAAGGATGCGAGAGCCGCAGCATGGAAACGTGACAACGCCAAGGCGCTTGAGGCTTCAAACCGTTGGGTTGAGGAAAACGGCCTACCTTTAGAGAAATACCGGCCCTTCTGATGGCAAGGTATGATGTTTTTGCCAGCCCGGACAGTGCGGGCTATCTGCTCGATGTGCAGGCCAATCTTCTGGAGAGCTTGAACACACGGCTTGTGGTGCCACTGATACCAGCCAGCGCTGCCCCGGTTCCGGCCAAACGATTGAACCCCACCTTTGATATCCAATCCGAGCGATATGTGATGGTCACACAGTTCCTGTCAGCGGTTCCAGCGTCGATCTTGAAAATGCCCGTTGCCAGCCTCGTGCAGCACGACACAGAGATCACTGGTGCGCTCGACATGGCGCTGACCGGCGTTTGATCCTGCATTCTTCTTTAGCTGCCAGACCCTTACGGCTTCCCAAGCGCAGCACATCCGGGCTATGACTGAGCTATGACCCATCGGCTTCACACCCTCTTGGCTGGCCTTCTGGCTTTGCTGACGGCGGCGCTTCTGGCGCTTGCGCCCGCGAGCGCAAACCCCGCGTCGGGGGGATATCAGCTTTTTGAGCCGGTCGCCTTGGAGCATCAACATGCTATCCAATTGGCATCATTGGAGAATTTTGCCCCGTCTCCGGAAACCGCGTCGGAGTGTTGTAATGCTCCAAATAGAACAGTGGCGAACGCTGATGACCTTGCGGATATTAGAACCCAGCATGGCTTGTCAGGTAGAGATACAGTAGCCGCTGCTAGGACTGATATTCCCGGTATTCAGGGACAAACATTTGAGGGATTGTCTCCGGCACTCCGTCGAGAAGGTGGTTTGCAATCGCTCGATGATCTCTACGGAGCCAATCGTCCTATCAAATCACCCAATCCAAACCCGATTGCATCAAGGCATGCTGAAGAAGATATCTTTAACGGTATTGCGCAGCAAATTGATAATTCAGGTCTGACAGCGGCGCAGCTCAATGGGCGTACTGTGAATGTCCACATTTCGAATGCTGGGGGTGTTTGTAACGTTTGTTATCAAGGCCTTGGTAATTCGACGGCGACACCTGGCGTTATCCGTCAGTTCAGTGAACGTTATCCGGGCTTGAACATCCGTATTACGGCTGAAGGAGGAACGGTTCGTCCGGGCGTGGATTCCATTACGGTGCGTGGGGGACAGATTGTTGACTGACTGGAGCACTTTCCTTGAGAAATCAGAATCCGCCCAAGCTCGGTTCTTGTTGGATACGGCAATGACAGCGTGGGACGCACAGCACCATCCTGACGAGATAGGGAGCGAGGTAGGTGGCTATCTAAAGTTGGGGTATGATGTTCTTGATGGTCAGCACGAAAAGTTGCCCCAACTTATTTGCTTTATTGAAGACCCTGAAATGAAGCACGATTTTGGTGCAATTTTTGAACGTATTAAGCACGATGAAAAGGCTTCTGCGGCTTTGGACTTGGCAAGTTATGCCTGTGGCTTTGTATCAAGATTGGTTGCTACCGCTACAGGATATGGCCCGCTGCCTGACCCTATCCTTGAGTCTCAGCCAGATATTTATGAATATTATCAAGAACGAGCGAGCTTCTTAGGGATTTGATCCTCACTCCGCCGGTTCCTCTGGCCGATATTCTGTCATAGCGATTGCGCAGTAATGCGCGCCGTTCTGATCTTGCACGATTGACGCGCCGGCTCTGCCACACCAGTAAGCGTCATCGTCTGACTGGATGAGGCGAATGGCATCGGCAAAGTTTGCGGTGTTGAGGTTTTGTTTTGTGAAGAAGACAGCCCCTGCGCCTGCGAGAGCTGCGCTGATCAGCATCGCAGTGGCGAGCGTAGCCCAATCCCATTTTGAGCGCTGGTCTCGATCTTCCAGTCGTTCAGCGATGTTTGCGAGGGTGCGGCTTTCCATATCGAGTTTGTCGGCTTTGGTGGTGATCTCTTTTGCAGCAGTGATGGTCTGTTGCGCGGCATTGAGATTGTGTTTTGCGCTGTCGGAATTTGCTTCGATGGCGCGGACAAAGTTCTGTGCGACTGGCCCCATGAAGTGGTCGATATTATCGGCGACATGGCTTCCCAGTTGTTCAGGGTCGAGGGCGCGTCTTGTTGTATCGATTGAGGCTTTGAGGTCTTTGATGTCGGCGGCGTATTGAGTGCGTTGCGCGATGACATCGGAGATCATGACCTTGGATTGACGCGTCTCATCGACGAGGGCGGCAAGGACGTCTGTGATCTTGTCGAGCTGTGCCTTGTCGGCGGGGGAGGTGGTATTGTCACTCATTACGGAAACCTGTCTTTGTATTACTGTTGTTTTAGCCGCTGATCTCACCGTCGTCTGACCTGCCCGCGATCTGGCGCAGTTCATCCAATACCGGCTTGAGGTCGCGTTGTTCGGCGTCTCTGAGGGTTGCCTGATCGAGGAGCTCCAAGACAGCCTGCGCGTTCTCTGCACCCATCCGCCCGACAGAAAGCAACACGGTCCCCAGCACAATATGCCGCCGAGCTTCCGCTTTCTTCTGTCGGGCCTTCAATCTTGAGAGGCGGTCATTTGCTTGTGCGATTTGCTGTTCGATGGTGCGTTTGGTCATGGGATTGATATTTAGAGGAGAGGTTTGCCAGTATCAATGATGTTTGCGCCTGTGATTGGTGTTATTATAGTCTTAAATGTCCACTTATACATTGCTATCGCAATGTGTGGCCTCTATCGGGGTAAAACCCCAGCTGAGAGCTTCCCGTTGCGCCCGTGGCGCAAGATGAGGTTCCGGCCTCAAACTCCGGTCAAAGGAGTGCCTTTGAAATCCCATGGTGCGGGGTCCGCACCAGCCCTTTGATGACCTCTTGGCCTTGTAGGGGGCCGAGATCACCAAAGGGCAAACGCATCGAACGTTGTCGCATTGGCGGCTAAAGGAAGGAGCAAACCCGATGGCGATGTACCGTCTGAGCGCATCTGTTTTGTCCCGCTCACAAGGGCGCAGCTCTGTGGCTGCTGCTGCGTATCGGGCTGGCGAGAAGCTCCAGAATGTGCGCGATGGGATGGAGCATGATTACTCCAAGCGCGTGGGTGTGGTGTCAGCAGAGGTGATGCTGCCGGCAGGTGCGCCGGCCTATCTGGCCGACCGCGAGGTCCTGTGGAACACGGTAGAGGCAGCGGAGAAACGCCGCGACGCACAGGTGGCGCGGGAGGTGCAACTGGCGCTGCCGCATGAGCTGAGCGCAGGCCAGCGTGAAACCTTGGTACGCGGGTTCGTGCAGGCTCAGTTTGTGGGCCGGGGCATGGTGGCCGATGTGGCGATCCATGCCCCCGGCGTGAAAGGTGATACCCGCAATCACCATGCCCATGTGCTGCTGACCACGCGGGCAGTCAGCCCTGACGGGTTTGAGGGCAAGAACCGGGATTGGAACGCGAAGGAGCTGCTGACAAGCTGGCGGGAGGAGTGGGCCGATGAGGTGAACGCGGCGCTGGAGCGGTATGACATTGCGGAGCGCGTAGATCACCGTAGCCTTGAGGATCAGCGGGCGGATCATCTGGAGCGCAGCCAGGACGCGCTTGAGGCTGGCGAGGTGGAACGAGCGTCCGAGCATACGGTTGAGGCGGAGGCGCTGGACCGGGAGCCGCGCATTTACATGAAGCGGGAAGATTACCAGCGGGCGATCAAAGACCCCGGCAGCTATGCGGGTCAGTTGTTGCAGCAGTCCTATGACATGATTGGCCGGGCGCAGGCACGGGCAGAAACCCTGATGCGTGATTTTAAGGAGATGCTGGATCGGTCCATTGATCGTTTGGATGATTTGTTGTCGTCTTTGCGGGGGGAGGGGCGTCCGGCTTATGCAGCTGGATTGTCACCTGATCAGGTGCAGGGTGAGAGCAAACAGGATCATTCCATGTCAGAGCATCGTTCTGAGCGCAGCAGCACGGATGATCTGGACGCAGCCCTGAATGCGCTCAAGGCGGAACCTGATCCGGAGGCCAGTGCGGAGCGGGCGCGTCAGGCTCTAGCTGAGGAAGAACAGCGCCGGGCTGATCTGGGGAAAGCGCGCGAAATCGAGGCTGTGCAGGAGCGTGAGCGGCAGGTGCAGATCAAGACTGTTGAACGCGAGGAGCCGGATCACAGCGTCAGCCGTGATCGAGATGACGGCATGGACTACGGGCGTTAGCAGGTGGGGTGTCTACTCAGCGGCTGGTTTGTGGCGGTTTGCACCGAGGGAATGGGCAAGCGTCATAGTCTGGTGTTTGACAACCAAAGAGTCGATCAGATTGGAAATGGTCAGTTGATCCACATCCGGCAACTTACTTAGAGCTTCAAATTGCAGTAGCAAATCATTTTTGGGTGCACGCTCATGCGCATCAAAGATCAGTTCGTCAGTTGTAACTGAGAAGGCGAGAGCGATCTTCTTGATAACCTCTGCTGACGGCACAGATCGTCCAGCCTCATACGCTTTGACAGAATTGATGTGCAGGCCAGTGATGTCTGCCATCTGTTCTTGCGTAAACCCGCGAGATTTACGGAGTTGAAGGAGGTTTTTGTCCAGCGGCATGAGTGACCCATTTTGAAGAAATGCTTTCCCCATGTGTAACCTCCGGTTTTTGCTTCATTGATTGGTTGCACTTTATAGCATTCTTAAATTATACAGTATAGTGTACTTGACAGGTTTTTAGAGAACCAACTGAACGGAACACTATGCCACGTATCGCAGAATCTGAAATCGACCGCCTTAAATCCGATATCTCGCTTCTGGAGTGGGTGCGCTCGGAGGGTTTGGAGCCAAGCAAGCGGGGCAAGGACTGGGTTGTGCTGTGCCCGTTCCATGAGGAGGACACGGCGAGCTGCGTGATCACGCCAAGGAAAAACCTGTTCAACTGCTTTGGTTGCGGTGCTGGTGGCACGATTGTGGATTGGGTGATGCGGCGGCGGGGTGTGAGCTTTCCACATGCGATTGAGATATTGCGCACGGGATCAAGCGGGCCGGTGAGTGATGCGATGCATGGGGTTCAGCATATCGAGCCGATTATGCCGATGGATGTGTCGGCACAGGTGGCGCTTCGGGAGGTGATGGATTTTTACCATGATTGCCTGCACCAGACGCCGGAGGTGTTGGCCTTCTTGGAAAAACGTGGGATTGGGTCGCCTGAGCTGATCAAAGAGTTCAGGCTGGGGTACTGCAATCGGACGCTTGGCTATCGGTTGCCGTCGAAGACGACGAAGGCGGGGGTGACGATCCGGGATACGTTGCAGCAGGCGGGGATTTATCGACCCAAGTTCAAGTATGAGCATTTTGGCGGGTGTTTGGTGGTGCCGGTGATTGATCCTGATACGGGCGCAGTGCTTGAAGCCTATGGGCGCAAGATCAGGCCCAACCATAAGATCGGTAAGAACGAGATGAAGCACGGGTATTTGCCGGGGCCGCATCGGGGTGTGTGGAATGCCAAAGCGTTTGCCGCATCAGATGAGATCATTCTATGCGAAGCTTTGATTGATGCGATGACGTTCTGGGCGCATGGGTTCCGCAATGTGACGGCGATCTATGGCACATCCGGCTTCTCTGATGATTTGAAGCGGGCCTTTGAGCAGAATCGCATCAAGCGTGTGTTCCTTGCGTTTGACCGGGACGAGGCCGGGGATCGGGCGGTTGAGAAATACGCCCCATGGTTTGCGGAAGTTGGCATTGAAGTGCGGCGGGTTCTGTTCCCGAAAGGCATGGATGCGAATGACTATGCGCTGAAGGTGCAGCCTGCGGCGAAGGCGCTGGATCATTTGTTGCGCAGTGCGGAGCTGGTCAGCGAGGGGCGTGGCGATACCGGCAACGGCGATTCTGAAACCCCACCCAATGAAGAGGCAGCTAAAGAAAAAACGGGGTCTGTGGTGGCGTTGGCAGCGCATCAAGCCAAGCCCATTCTCTCTTTAGCTGCGGATGCTGACAAACGGCCCCGGTCTGAGGTGGTTCTGGAGCGGGGCGATCATGAGCTGCATCTGGGCATTGGTGACAGGTCTTACCGGGTGCGTGGTTTTGAAAAGAACCTCAGTTACGGTGCGCTGAAGGTGAACCTGATGGCGCGGTGTTCCGACCTGTTCCATGTGGACACGCTGGACCTGTACCAAGCGCGGCAGCGGGCGGCGTTTGTGCATCAGGCGTCGGTTGAGCTTGGTCAGGCGGATGAGCGGATCAAGCGGGATCTGGGTCAGATCCTGTTGAAGCTGGAGGCGTTGCAGGCCGATCAGATCCGCAAGGCACTGGAGGTGGTGGAGCCGGAGGCAGACGAGGATGCGGAACTGCGCAAGGCGGCGCTCGCGTGGCTGAAATCTCCGGACCTCATAGACAATATCCTTGCTGACTTTGGGCGGCTTGGTGTTGTTGGCGAGGATACCAATGTGCTGACGGGGTATCTGGCGGCGGTGTCGCGCAAGCTGGACAAGCCTTTGGCGGTGATTATCCAGTCGAGTTCTGCGGCGGGCAAGTCTGCGTTGATGGAGGCGGTTTTGACGCTGATGCCCGAGGATGAGCGGGTGCAATACTCGGCGCTGACGGGGCAGAGCCTGTTTTACATGGGCGAAACCAACCTCAAGCATAAGATACTGGCGATTGCGGAAGAGGAGGGAGCCAGCAATGCGTCCTATGCCCTCAAGCTGTTGCAGTCTGAGGGGGTGATTACGATTGCCTCGACGGGCAAGGATGATGCGACGGGTCAGTTGGTGACCAAGGAATACCGGGTGGAAGGCCCGGTGATGCTGTTCCTGACAACGACGGCGATCGACATCGATGAGGAACTTTTGAATCGCTGCATGGTGCTGACGGTGAATGAGAGCCGGGATCAGACGCGGGCGATTCATGTGATGCAGCGCCAGCGCCAGACCTTGGAGGGGTTGCTAGCGGAGGTGGACCGGGGGGCAGTGACGGGCTTGCACCGGGCGGCGCAGCGGTTGCTGCGGCCCCTGAAGGTGGTCAATCCTTATGCCGCTGACTTGTCCTTTGCGGATGGTCAGACGCGCACCCGGCGCGATCATATGAAATACCTCGGTCTGATCAGTTCGATTGCGCTGTTGCATCAATACAGCCGCGAGGTGAAGCGAGTGGAGCATGGGGCCCGTGTCATTGAATATGTCGAGGTTTGGCCGAAGGATATCGAGCTTGCCAACAAGCTGTCCTCGGTGGTGTTGGGGCGGACGTTGGACGAGCTGCCGCCACAGACGCGCAAACTGCTCATTGCGCTTCAGGACTGGGTCAGGGGGCGGGCGGACACCGAGGACGTGCCGGTCAGAGATATCCGGTTCCGACGGCGGGAAGCACGGGAGGCGCTTGGCTGGACGGATACGATGTTGAAAATCCATCTCGGTAGGCTGGCGGAGCTGGAATATCTGCTGGTGCATCGCTCGGCTGTTCGGGGCGGTATGTCCTTTGAGTATGAGCTGGCCTGTGACGGGTCCGAGTTGGGTGGTCTTGGCTTAAAATCCCCGTTTGTTGCTGATGCCCCGGCTTAAGTGGTCACAAAACCCCCAAGTGGTCACGGATTTGGGGAAGTGGTCGGTAAGTGGTCATGAAACTGCTGACCGCTTGAATGATTTGAAATCAATGTGTTGTGGTGAAAAGGGCGAAGTGGTCCTGAATTTTGAAAGTGCGTATTGGATGCTAAAACAAGGTCGCGCCTGCGTTCTTTATATCTTCTCTTTAGTAGCTTCTCTTTTAGTTGCTTCTGAAGATAAAACCCCATCCACATTGGGCTGTTGCGTTTTGCGTCACATGCAGCGCGGGGTTGCAGGCGAGGTGACGGCGGCTCTGGTATTGGCGATGCGCGCACCTGTGGCCCTTTCTTTTTTAGCTGTGAAGAGCGGAGGGTGCTCGCTCCCGACTGAGCCATTGAGGCTCCGGCGCGGTAGCGCCGTCCTCGCGGAGGCGTTGGCACAGCCAACTGCCGTGAGCGCAAAACGTGGGTAAGAAGGGCCAGCATACGCCGCTGGCTCCGATTGGCGATCCTTCGGACAGCAACACGCTTTACAACTGGATGCGTCGGTTCCGGGTGCATCAGTTGGAAAAGCATTACAGCCCGCGCACGGTGGCGAACCGTGAGACCTATCTGCGCTATTTTGTGGCGTGGGCGGATGAGCGCGGCCTGAAATACCCCCAAGAGATCACCAAGCCCATTCTGGAGGCGTATCAGCGGTATTTGTTCCATCACCGCAAGGCCAATGGTCAGCCCTTGTCAGTGCGCAGCCAGCATGGGCGGATCATTCCGATCCGGGCGATGTTCTCTTGGCTGGTGAAGAACAATCACCTTCTGAGCAATCCGGCATCCGATCTGGAATTGCCGCGGCTGGATAAGCGCCTGCCCAAGGCGATCCTGAGCCAGTCCGAGGTTGAAGCCATCCTGAACGGCATTGATGTATCCGAGCCAATGGGCGTTCGGGACCGGGCCATTCTGGAGGTGCTTTACAGCACGGGGATGCGGCGCATGGAGGTGATTGCGCTGAGATGGGATGACTTTGACATCGAGCGTGGCACGATCTTTATCCGCGAAGGTAAGGGCAAGGTGGACCGGATGGTGCCGATAGGTGCGCGCGCGTTGCTCTGGTGCGAAAAGTATCTGCATGAGGTGCGGCCCCAGTTCGATCTGACTGGCCATGATCCTGCTTTCTTTTTAACCAGTCTTGGCGAAGCCTTTACGCCCAACCGCATGACGCAGCTTGTGCGCAACCACATCCAAGCGGCCGAGATTGGCAAATCCGGTTCCTGTCACCTGTTCCGCCATAGCTGCGCCACACTGATGTTGGAGAACGGCGCCGACATCCGCTACATTCAGCAGCTCCTCGGCCACGCCAAGCTGGATACCACCCAGATTTACACGCAGGTCAGTATCCGCCAGCTCAAGCAGGTCCATACGCTGACCCACCCCGCGAAAATGGGCGGAGATAATGAAAACAGCGACGTGCTGGAAACCGGGGATTGATCCAAAGCGCTATGCGCATATATAATGCGCATGAAGGAGATGCCGACATGCAGACACAATCTGTTCCAAAGAAACCGACGAATCTGACGCTGGATCAGGGGCTTTTGTCTGAGGCCCGGTCGTTTGGTGTGAACCTCTCGCAGGCCGCAGAGGCGGGTTTGCGCCTTGCGGTCAAGGATGCGAGAGCCGCAGCATGGAAACGTGACAACGCCAAGGCGCTTGAGGCTTCAAACCGTTGGGTTGAGGAAAACGGCCTACCTTTAGAGAAATACCGGCCCTTCTGATGGCAAGGTATGATGTTTTTGCCAGCCCGGACAGTGCGGGCTATCTGCTCGATGTGCAGGCCAATCTTCTGGAGAGCTTGAACACACGGCTTGTGGTGCCACTGGTACCAGCCAGCGCTGCCCCGGTTCCGGCCAAACGATTGAACCCCACCTTTGATATCCAATCCGAGCGATATGTGATGGTCACACAGTTCCTGTCAGCGGTTCCAGCGTCGATCTTGAAAATGCCCGTTGCCAGCCTCGTGCAGCACGACACAGAGATCACTGGTGCGCTCGACATGGCGCTGACCGGCGTTTGATCCTGCATTCTTCTTTAGCTGCCAGACCCTTACGGCTTCCCAAGCGCAGCACATCCGGGCTATGACTGAGCTATGACCCATCGGCTTCACACCCTCTTGGCTGGCCTTCTGGCTTTGCTGACGGCGGCGCTTCTGGCGCTTGCGCCCGCGAGCGCAAACCCCGCGTCGGGGGGATATCAGCTTTTTGAGCCGGTCGCCTTGGAGCATCAACATGCTATCCAATTGGCATCATTGGAGAATTTTGCCCCGTCTCCGGAAACCGCGTCGGAGTGTTGTAATGCTCCAAATAGAACACTTGCGTTGCCTGCACCTGAATACAGAGCGCCGAATGGTTATGATGTGACAATCAACGCAAACGGTTCAGCGACTGTAACGGGACCAAGGGGTGCGACGTATAGCTCGACGGGCCGTTATTCAGCGGATGGCAAGCCAATCTATCGTGATACAGGCGGAAGTTATTTCACATTGGACGGTGGGCGTGTTCGAACTTCTGCACCGACTGATTATAACTCGGTTCCGATTCACCACGTTTGTACAAATAAGTGCAATATTGGCACTGGTGGTAATCCCGCGTGGACGCCGCAGTTTCAGCGGATTTTTGATAACGCTGGTCTGAATATTAACGGAGAAATCAACAAGATTGCAGTTCCGGGGCATCGTGGTCCACATCCGCAAGCATATCATCAGTATGTATTTGGTAGCTTGAACGATGCGGTTGCGGGGATACCGAGAGGCACGCCAGCGTACACTCAAGCTGTTACTAATAGCTTGAACCGGATCAAGGCGGAGGCTGTTACACCGGGCAGCCAAGTTAATCGTTGGCTAACAGGACAATAACGCTGTGAAATACTATCTGCTTCGGGATGATATGTGGCTTGACCAAAGTGCGGAGCGTTGGGTTTTTGATTGTTTCAAATATGAGACCGATAGGGCGAATTTTGAATTTGTCGATCCCCCGGTCGAATACATGGAACCATGCACTTATCCCATTGATTTGCATCGGGATGGTGTTCCAACGGACTTCAGCTTCACCATGGATTCCGGAAATATTCCGATTCTTAGCCGTACAGCTGTTGGTGCTTTGTCCGGGTTGGCTGAAGTCGATGAGCCCTATCATCATGTTGTGTTTGAACCGGTAAAAATCGAGAATAAGCAGGTTACTCAAGAGTACTTTGTGATGATCATAGAGACGCAGATTGATTGCGTGGACGAAACTAAGTCTGAGTTCCAGAAGTACGAGGTCAATGATCCTGTTCGTCCTGATCGGGCTGGTGAATATCGGTCATTCTTCAATTTGGTCGTTGATCCTTCAAAAATCGGCGATCGCCACATCTTCCGCCTCAGGAAGCATCTAGGCTCGATCATCGTCAGTGAAGAGGTTAAGCGGCGTTTTGAGGATGCTGGTGTGACGGGTGCTGTTTTTGAATCTGTGAACGGTGATGGGCAGACAGTGGCTTAGTCATTCTGCAGATCGTGTTCCTCCACCTCCTCCTGTCCACCTTGATAGGCCAGCCTTTCCACGGCTTCGGTCACGAATTCCCCTTAGGCAGCGTACCCACAAAGGGCTTTATACTCCCAATGACTTGTGATTTTTTTCGCGCCAAACAAGCGGCGGGAGTAGTCACATGGCGCGATCAGACATGAGCGATTTGGAATGGGCAT
>NZ_JBTLNE010000064.1:0-20960 GCF_054457435.1 Halovulum sp. GXIMD14793
CGCTTGAGCAATTTGAGGGCTCCGCGCCCGGCGCGCTTGCCCAAAACGAAACCAACGAATATGAAAACCAGACCCGCAGACTCTCGTTATGAATGAGGGAGCCTCGGGGGGCAGGTCACAGGGTCCGGCCCAGCGTGGGCATGATCCGCATCGAGCCGCCATGGGTGCCGTCGGGCAACTCCCAGATCACATACATCGGGTTCAGCGCGTCATACTGGTCCTTTTCCAGACCTTCCGCGCCGACTGTCACATCCCATTTCAGCCGGTCGCGGAACTGGGCGGCGCGATCCTGGAACATGCTGCGTGCCAGTTTTGAGCCTTTGGAAAAATCGTTACCATAGATAAACCGGATCATGCTTGACCCTCCCATATTGCGAAATGTGGCGAGTAGATAACCGGAACATGGTTAATAGCGCGTGATAGCACCGTACGGTGCTATTGTTGGGGTAGGTTCATCTGCGCGGGTAGAATTGTAGATTTTTGATTATTTTCAATACTTTATATCTTTTTGAGATTGTGCGGTGACTTGAGTTGGCGGGTTGTGGAAGGCGGACCGCGCGTCGCCGGAGGGGCGCTTGGAGTTTGGTTAACGGGGCGGCTGAAAGGGGCTGGCAGGGGGGCCAGCATGCGTATGGCACGCGTATGGCAACCGTCTGGCCAGCGGACGCTGGGGCAAAATTAACCAATTCAGACGATGATTAGGCTTTTGGAGCTTCAAGGAGATTGACCGTGAAAAATGCCAAAGACCTGCCAAAGAGCGAGGCACGCAAACGCACCCGCGTGCAAGAGCGGCTGTATACCGAGATGCTGCTGACAATGCTGGAGACGAACCAGATCCTTAGCGAGCGGATGATCCTGAATGAGGGATTGCCGAAGGCCTGGCATAAGCTGCATCAAGAGGCGCCTTGCGTGCCCGAAAAGACCAAGGTCACGATCCGGCTGGATACCAAAACGGTGAAGTGGTTCAAGACGCTGGGCAGTGGCTGGCACAACCGCATTGATGCGGTGCTGAAATCCTATGCGTTGGCGCTGATGTCGAAAGAGATTGAGATCAGCACGGATCGGGATTGGTATAGCAAGCCGATTTGATTGGGGGCGGTGCCGCGGATGGATTGTCATCCTGACACATGTGGTCGCGCGCTGAGGGCCGCGACCGACCCTGGGTGGGCGCTTTGGTCTATGGCGCTTTATGACTGCAACCCCGACGGGCGGTGGGGCTTTGCATAAGGGGTGTAATGCGCCCTCCCGTGGGGAGGGGTGAACGGCGTCTCGGAAACCTTCCAGTGGAAGGTTTCAGCCGCGAACGCGCAACGCGCAGAGTGGGCGCGGCCCGGGCTAAACGCCCAGGCGAGGTTTGGGGGGAGCGCTCTATTGTCATAGCCCCGTTTGATAGCGGAATTTGTGTGAATGTTGCACGCGCGTCCTCCTCGAAGGCCTTGCAATCGAGGCTTTCCGCCGCGACCGTGCAACGTCGCGGTGAGGATGCCGGGGCCATGTGCAGAGGGCTGCGCCCGACCTGGAGGGCGCGGTGATCTTTCTGGTCTGTGGCGCTTTATCTTTGCATCCCCGACGCGCGGTAATTCTTTGCGGTACGGTTGCAAACGCGCCCTCCGGGGGAGGTCGGGCGCGGCCCGGGCTGGACGCCTGGGCGGGTTTGGCGGTCAGCATTTCAGCCGTTTATGGGCAGCTGCTACTGCAGCGACGCGACGCCCAGATCGTCTTCCTGCATGGCCTGGATGGCGCGGGCGGCGGCGCGGGCACCGGCGGCGGTGGTGTAGTAGGGGATCTTGTCGTAAAGCGCGACGGCGCGGATTTCGCGGCTGTCTTCGATGGCTTGTGCGCCCTCGGTCGTGTTGAAGACCAGTTGCACGCCGCCGTCTTTCATGCGGTCGGTGATGTTGGGGCGGCCCTCATAGACCTTGTTGATCTGCTCGGCCTTGATCCCGTTATCGTGCAGCCATTTGGCGGTACCCGCGGTGGCCAGCACGTGGAAGCCAAGAGTTTGCACGATCTGGACGGCCTCTAGCATCATCGGGCCTTTGTCGGCGTCTTTGATCGAGACGAAGACGGTGCCGCCGCTGGGCAGGTCGGTGCCCGCGCCCATCTGCGATTTCAGGAAAGCGCGGGGGAAGGTGCGGTCCCAGCCCATGACCTCACCCGTAGAGCGCATTTCGGGGCCAAGCAGCGTGTCAACGCCGGGGAAGCGGTTGAAGGGCATCACCGCCTCTTTCACCGAGAACCAGGGCAGGTTGGGGCTGGCGAGTGTCATCGGGTCGGCCAGTGGGATCGGGTCCTCGGGTCTGGTATCCGGGGCATAGGGTGCGCGCTCAGGGAAGGCGGAGAGTTTTTCGCCCGCCATCAGCCGTGCAGCGATAGACGCAATGGCCGAGTCGGTGGCTTTGGCAACGAAAGGCACGGTGCGCGAGGCCCTTGGGTTCACCTCCAGCACATAGATTTCGCCGTCCTTGATGGCGAATTGCACATTCATCAGACCGACCACGCCAAGGGCTGTGGCCATCGCCTTGGTCTGGCGTTTGAGTTCGGTGATGGTATCGGCGTCCAGCGTGTAGGGCGGCAGCGAGCAGGCGCTGTCCCCGGAATGCACCCCGGCCTCTTCGATATGTTCCATCACGCCAGCGACATGGACCTGATCGCCGTCGCACAGGGCATCGACATCAACCTCGACCGCGCCGGACAGGTAGGTGTCAAGCAGCACGGGGCTGTCGCCGGACACGGTGACGGCGGTGCTGATATAGCGGTCAAGCTGGGCGTCGTCGCGGACGATTTCCATGGCGCGGCCGCCCAGCACGTAAGAGGGGCGGATGACCAGCGGATAGCCGATTTCGGCAGCGCGCTGGCGGGCCTCATCGTCCGAGCGAGCGATGGCGTTGCGGGGCTGTTTCAGGCCAAGCGTGTTCAGCAGTTGCTGGAACCGCTCGCGGTCCTCGGCCAGGTCGATAGCGTCGGGTGAGGTGCCGAGGATCGGGATGCCCTCGTCCTGCAGCGCTTGTGCCAGCTTCAGCGGGGTCTGGCCGCCGAACTGGACGATGACGCCTTTCAGGGTGCCGTTTTGCTGTTCGGTGCGCAGGATTTCCATCACATGTTCGATGGTCAGGGGTTCGAAATACAGCCGGTCCGAGGTGTCGTAATCGGTCGACACGGTTTCGGGGTTGCAGTTGACCATGATGGTTTCATAGCCCGCATCCGACAGGGCGTAGCAGGCGTGACAGCAGCAATAGTCGAACTCGATCCCCTGGCCGATGCGGTTGGGGCCGCCGCCAAGGATGACGACTTTTTCACGGTCCGAGGGGCGGGCCTCGCATTCGGTGAAGCCGCCGGCGTCAGCCTCGTAGGTGGAGTACATATAGGGGGTTTGCGCCTCGAACTCTGCTGCGCAGGTGTCGATGCGTTTGAAAACGGCGGTGACGCCTTGCGCGTGGCGGGTGCGGCGGATGTCGGTTTCCGTTTCGCCGGTCAGGGTGGCGAGGCGGGCATCGGTGAAGCCGAGCATTTTGAGGCGGCGCAGGGCGTGGGCTGTGCCGGGGAGGCCGTGGGTGCGCAGGGTGGCCTCTTCGTCGATGATTTCCTTGATGCGTTCCAGGAACCACGGGTCGAATTTGGTGATGCTGTGGATCGTGTCGAGGTCAAGGCCGTGGCGCATGGCCTGGGCGACGAGGCGCAGGCGATCCGGGGTTTGCTGGGCCAGGGCGCGGGTGATGGCGGCCTGGTCGTCGGCGTCGGTTGAACCGGGGATGGCGATTTCGTCAAAGCCGGTGAGGCCAGTTTCAAGGCTGGCCAGCGCTTTTTGCAGGCTTTCGTGGATGGTGCGGCCGATGGCCATTGCCTCGCCCACCGATTTCATGGCGGTGGTCAGGTCGGGTTTGGCACCGGGGAATTTCTCGAAGGCGAAGCGGGGGATTTTGGTGACGACATAGTCGATGGAGGGTTCGAAACTGGCCGGGGTGACGCCGGTGATGTCGTTGTCGAGTTCATCGAGGGTGTAGCCGACCGCCAGTTTTGCGGCGACCTTGGCGATGGGGAAACCGGTGGCCTTTGAGGCGAGTGCAGAGGAGCGGCTGACCCGGGGGTTCATCTCAATAACCACCATGCGGCCATCGGCGGGGTTCACCGCCCATTGCACGTTGGAGCCGCCGGTTTCGACGCCGATTTCGCGCAGCACCGCGATGGAGGCGCTGCGCATCCGCTGGTATTCCTTGTCGGTCAGGGTCAGGGCCGGGGCGACGGTGATGCTGTCGCCAGTATGCACGCCCATCGGGTCGATGTTTTCGATGGAACAGACGATGATGGCGTTGTCGGCGGTGTCGCGGACCACCTCCATCTCGTATTCCTTCCAGCCGAGCAGGCTTTCGTCGATCAGGATCTGGCTGACCGGTGAGGCGTCGAGGCCGGATTTGCAGATGCGTTCATAGTCTTCGCGGTTATAGGCCACGCCGCCGCCAGTGCCGCCCATGGTGAAGGCGGGGCGGATGATGGTGGGCAGGCCAACGCTGTCGAGGGCGGCCAAGGCGTCGTCCATCGAATTGGCGATGGTGGCGCGGGGGTTTTCGATGCCGAGGCGGTCCATGGCTTCGCGGAACAGCTTGCGGTCTTCGGCCATTTCGATGGCGGCGCGTTTGGCGCCGATCAGCTCGACATTGTATTTTTCGAGGATGCCCTGGTCGTCCAGCGCCAGTGCGGTGTTCAGGCCGGTCTGGCCGCCCATGGTTGGCAGCAGGGCGTCGGGGCGTTCCTTTTCGATGATCTTGGTGACCATCTCGGGCGTGATCGGTTCGATATAGGTGGCGTCGGCCAGGCCCGGGTCGGTCATAATGGTGGCCGGGTTGGAGTTGACCAGGATGACGCGGTAGCCTTCCTCGCGCAGGGCCTTGCAGGCTTGCGCGCCGGAATAGTCAAACTCGCAAGCCTGGCCGATAATAATTGGCCCTGCCCCGATGATCATGATGGATTGGATATCGGTGCGCTTGGGCATGGGTTTCTCCGCCGACTGGGTTGGCGCGATCATGCGCGCAAACTTCCGCCGTTATAGAGATACAGCAGAACAGCGCAAGGGCCGCGACAGATGTGCGGCCCTTGGTAGCAAGTCTTTGTTTTCTCTTCGTCAAGTCAGCAGCCATCGCTGACGACAGCTGCTAAAGATATCAGGCCTCTCCGATTGGCCCGGTCTCACTGCAGACCGTTTTGGGATAGTCGGGAAGATAGGGAATACCCTCAGGAAGAACGCGTGGCCGCTCGGCCAATCTGTTCGACCAGGTCAGGGGCTGCATCAACCCGCCAAGCGACGAAATCGGCTTCCAGTCGGTGTATATCTCGACAAACATCACAGTATCCTGATCAGCCATGAAAGGCATGATAGCTACCGGGATCTCAGAGTCGGTCAACGGAGACAAACTGGGACCTGCTCCATTGTCGCCAACCCAGGACCAAAGCACGCGGTACTTGGAGTCGTCGCCGTCGCTCTCGTCTTTGTCCTTCCAGAAACAAATGCTGGAGATACGCATCGATCCGCGGCTTGTGCGACGTGGCATCATCCGCTGCTGTATCTGGAATAGCTCTACAAGGTCTTGCGTTTGGAAGCCCTGATCTGCCGCAGTCGGCCCCTCACCGTATTTTGAGGCGATGTCCGAGATCGTATAGGCGACCTTCGCTGTCAGGCTGTTGGACCTGAACGCTTCGAAGAAAGTAATCGCGCCCAGGAACCAGAATGCAAGCAGCGGGAACATAACGATAAACTCAACCGTCAGAGTTCCTTCCTCATCCCTTGCAGCCTCTCCAAGCCGCGCCCTAAGATTTTTGAGCGTCTGTGTCAGCATTTTTTCATCCACCATCAGCTCTTAGTACTCATTCCGGAACGCACTGAATGCGACCAGTTGGTACGATTCCTTCAGAGGATTAGAGGGGTCATCGCGCCCCTTGGCCAGCAACAAGGAACCCAGCCCCGGGAATATCGGATTGTGCGTGATGCACACACGAATGAACATGTTCACGTCACGCTGACCTGGATCCCAATTGTCATCGGGGCCCGAGCGGTCTTTTATCTCACCAGTTACCGGGTCAATCTCGATTGGGAGATCATCGGTACATGCAGCAGCATCCCAAGGGAAAGAGTCCCGTGAATCGGTTGGCGTCCAAGCCGGGTTATACTCGTACTTCTGCAACTGCATCTTCAGATTTGAGGTACAGTCTGACAGAATCCTAGAGTGCGAGCAGATCTTGTTTCGAATCTGATCGTAGTCACTGCTGCCAGGGGCACCTAGCCGGATATCACGCATAGCAATGTCGAGGCCACGATCCAGCATCATCATTTTGGTCATGGCCCAGCCAGCCTCAAAAATCAGCAGGACCATACCAATGATAACCGGGAAGAGGATGACGAACTCGACCGAGACCGAGCCGTCATCTTCTTGTATCCGCTTTTTGAATATCGACCCAGCCATATCAGTTCACCAGGCGAAGTCTGGATACACCAGCAGCGATCTTGGTGAACACATCCGTCAGGCCAGCGCCGCTAACGCCCTCGAAATAGTGTTCACTTTTTTCACCTGAACCGGATGCGCAATACTTGAGGTTTGTCCGGGCCGTTGCCACTTGCACCTCGTAAGCAATGGCGTAGATCTCAATACCCGATGCTTTGGCAACATCACATATAGCCCGCATCGACATATTTCCGTCTGTTACGCCGTCACCATCTGTATCATCCGAATAATCGTTGATCGCATATCCAAAGCCGCCTTGCCGACTTTCCCAGTATGTGTACAGCTTATCACGGTCATCATCGTCACTCGCTGTCCGCGGATTACCTTTACGATAATCTTCCTCTTCAGTCACCATATGTGACGCTGTATTCTGACCGTCAGAGATAACAACCAGCACTTTCTTGGTACCTGCAAAATCCGCCTGCGAGATATCACGCGGCCAGTAGCCATCGGCGAACTTAGAGTTGACGCCGCCGAAGCCTTCGTTCGCAAGCCCCTCCAGCACCACTTGTGATGACGGCTGCAAAAGCGCGGTCCCCCACTTAATACCGATATAGGCTGCCGTCCACTGTTCTGCGGTCAAACCTTCAATGTGAGCATTCAACTTGTTTTTATCACTTGAGAACGGGAAAACCGCGTTGTTTTTCCTCGGACAACCACTAGCGTCATTCGGGTTGTGCCTGCTTCTCCACAATCTGAAGTGATGCAACCGCTTAAAGTTGCGAACATTTTCGTTTAACTGCGGGTTTCCATTTTCATCCGGAATGTCGCTGTAGGTTATCGGCATGAAATGCGTAGTACTGAAATCGCCCAATTCCCCAGTCCAGGAACCGCCGTCTCTGTTCTTGTTGCCAAAGTCGTAGTGCACACAAACCGACTGGTTAGCTTCGTTCGGCCCCATTTCGCTATAGTTGTAGTAATCATCGGCCTGAACGTCGTAGTAAGCCGCCATCACTGGATCCAGGGAAACGGACCCCGAGAATGGCACCAGTGATATCATAGTTTTGTCAATCTTGTCTTCCGTCAGAAGATTATCAACGAAGGCTTTTGCGCCGATCTTTAGATTATCCAATCTGTCGCCATTTCCCTCGGTAACCATCGAACTTGATACATCAAGGACAAGCGCAACCTCAGTATCGAAGTAGCCTTCCACCGCCTTAGAGTCCGCCCGCACCAGCAATGTGGGGTATCCAATCAGCTTGAGGAAGTAGGTGGGGAGCTTATAGCTTGCACTGGCTGTAAATTTCCGTGTTGTAGACCCAGGCTCCGGCGTGGGTACAGGAACACTAAGCGACATTTCAGCCGATTTGAAACTGCGCGACGCCATGTAGGAACCAACAAGCATCTCAAGCTCTTCCTGCTTGGTCTTGTCGATTGCCTTCTGCGAGCTTGCAGTCACAGCCAGAATGCCGCGATCAAGCGCGTTCTGCAGGTCCGACCTTGCAGCCTCATGCCGCATAAAGTCGACCGCCATGCCCCCGATGACGATCATCGTCAGGAACATCATTATGATAAAGATCATGATACCGCCGTCCTCGTCACGGACGCGACGGCGTAGTTTTTCAGCAATAAGCATCGGTAGCCCTCCAAAGCCTCGACCGATAGATAATTACTTTGTATTCGATTCTTGTCAATAAAATGTCGCCATTTGGGCAATTACCGCAAATTCTTGAGATATCTAGATATTAAGCTTTTCCTGATCCTGTGGCGGCAGGGAGCTGGCATATATACCAACAAAGTATGGGTGAAGCCTAGCATGGCGCAGCACTTGAAGAACTGCACGAAGCGCTTTTCGAAGGTCGAAATAAAGTATTCCTGAGTTTTTGTCTAAGAAGATTTTTCTGCCTTTACGTCAATCGGCCGGTTTCCGCCGCTCGGGAATCATAGCGATTCGGGGTGGTGGGCGCAGGCTCGCGTTTTGGCCTAGCATCGCTCCACCTTGCGCTTTTGTGCTGACGTCTAGGGAAGGACGGTTTTGGGATGTGTCTCCTCATTCGCCGCCGTGAGAAACAAAAGCGCCAGAGCCAGCATGCTGACAAATCCGACGATCGGGTACCAGGGGACGTCCAGAGTGACATAGGTCAGCGGTAGGTTACATAAGAGGATCGCGAGTGTGGCGAGTGTGGCCACGCGCGGGCTTTGCACAACGAACAGGCCAGGCAGCAGGGCCAGTGCGATGGTGAAGTAATGGGTCCATGCCAGTGGGGCGGTCAGGGTCATTAGCAGGATAGCTGTGGGCATTACCTTTTGGCGCAGCTCCAGCGGGCTGGCCAGGCGGGCGGCGCGATAGAGCCAAAGGGCGAAGGACAGGCTGGCAAGGATGGTCAGGCATGTCACCCAGGTCAGGTCCGGGATGCTGTAGACGCCGGTCTGATCCTGGCCTGAGATCAGCAGATGCAGGCGGGCGAGCACGCCTTCAAGGTTCAGGTTCAGATAGGAGATCATCGTGATCTCGTTCACTTGCCGCCCGATCTGGACAAAGTCGGTATGCAGGGCAATCGGGGCCAGCAGCAAGCTGAGGCCCACCATGCTCAGCCCCGTGGCAGCAAACGGCAGTAGTCCGGCGCGAAACCGGCGGGTCAGGAAGATAACGCCAAGGATAACCGGGAATATCTTGAGCGTTGCAGCCAGCGCCAGCCAGAGCCCGGCGCGGCCGTGACGCCCTTCGATCAATGCGCGAAAGCCCAGCACAATCATCAGATACAGCAGCGCCGTTGGCTGGCCAAAGCCGATCAGCGCGCCGCCGACCATGGTGATCGGCAGGATCGCCATGACCGGTATAGCCCACAGGCTGAGACAGATGCGGTTATTGAACAGGTCCCGGATCAGGCGGATCGTCGCGCCATAGGCTAGCATGTGGATGACGGTGAACAGCAGGAAGAACGTCTCGGGCTGGAGGCGGGATGCGATGGGCGAGATCAGGGCGGCCCAGACCGGCGGGTAGATAAACGCATATGCGGGTTTGTCGTAGCCGTCCTGCCGGATCGCGGTCATCCAGGCCTCGGGATAGGCGGCCCAGTCTTCCCAATAAACCAGATCATAGGCCCCGTTGGCGAAAAACTGGCCCGCGTAGTAAACGGCGGCCAGATCGACAGGGAACGCGCCGCGCATGATCGACACGGCATACCAGACCAGCCCGATCAGCGCAGCGGCGTAAATGGCACCATCGACCAGTCTGGCGCGGCGCAACTCGGCCGGAGTGCTGGGAAGCATGGGGCTGATCATGGTGCGTTGCCTTTGTTTTATGATTGTCATGCCCGAGCCTGTCAGAAAAGAAAACGCGCGCCACGCCGGGTCGCCTGGTGCCGCGACAAGAATGCTACAGGTCGCCCTGTGCGCCACGCGCGGTGATCCGGTCAATCAGACCAGTTGAGGACACACCGTCCCGGTAGGGCAGCCGCCGCATGATGCCTGTTTGCTCTGGCAGGGTGTAAAACTCCGGCGTGGCGTGCCCGGCATAGACGACAAGGCCGATATCATGCGTCCCGATCAGTTGGCGCATCAGGGGGTCAGCGAGGGTGTCATCCAGCAGAACCGCCTGATCGACGCAGCGCAGGGCCTTGACCATTCGCAGCCGCTCTGCCTCTGGCACCACCGGGTGGCGTTTGTAGCTGGCGGCGATGCGGTCGCTGATCACGCCGACCAGCAATCTGTCGCCCATGGCGCGGGCCTCTTCGAGCAGGGCGATGTGATTGGCGTGCAAAAGGTCAAAGACGCCATCGGTGAACACGGTCAG
Organism: Halovulum sp. GXIMD14793; assembly: GCF_054457435.1. Taxonomy (NCBI): domain Bacteria; kingdom Pseudomonadati; phylum Pseudomonadota; class Alphaproteobacteria; order Rhodobacterales; family Paracoccaceae; genus Halovulum; species Halovulum sp. GXIMD14793. The sequence goes on from NZ_JBTLNE010000064.1 coordinate 10,231, forward strand.
CCCGCGCCGATGGATATCACCCTGCCGCCATCGCCAGAGCCTGCGCTTCAGGCGGGAATGCGCCCGCCAGAGCAGGTTGCCTTCGGGACGAATGTTGCGCGTGGCATAGCGATAGTCCCAGACGCGCACCGGACGCCGCCAGTCATGGCCATAGGCGGTCACAAGATAGGGTTCGGGGGGTGACGGGATCATCACCTCGGCCCCTTCAAACCGCGCGGGGCGCAGCGCAAAGTCGGGGAAGCGTGCCACCAGGCGCTTGCCGCGCAGATGGTGCGTGACTTTCAGGCCCTGATCATCGGGATAGAAAAACAGCAGATCCAGCCGCACGCCATCGCGCATGAACTGCAGGACAAGCCCGTCATCAGGGCTACCGTCGCGCCGCAACAGGCCAAAGCCCGCCGCCTGCATATCCGCGACCAGAGCCTCGTTGAACTCTGCGATCCGCATCCCCAGGTCGATATCGTAGTCGCCCAGGATAAAGCCGCCATCACGGACATGCCCCAGCAGCGTGCCATCGGTCAGAAAGTACTTTCCCTGAAATTGCTGATCGAGCGCTGCGCAGGCCGCATGCAGCGCGGTGCGGGCGGCGCTAAGCTCCAATTTTGCGACCTGTCTTGGTCCGGATATCGCTGTGAAGTGCCACGCTGTCGCCCCTGCCCCTGCCCCTGCCCCTTTGCAAAAAGCATATATCAGGCCCGGTTATCCTGCCAAGCCTTGACATCCTGCCCCATCGCAGGCTTATCGGGCGCCGTTCCATTGGCCGCCCGGAGACCACGATTATGCACCGCTATCGCACTCATACCTGCGCCGACCTTCGCAAAGAAGATGTTGGCAAGACAGTCCGTCTGTCAGGCTGGGCCTATCGGGTTTATGATCTGGGTGGGCTGCAGTTCATCCAGTTGCGGGATCACTATGGCGTCGTTCAGGTTTTCTGCGATCCGGACTCTGAAGTGTTTTCGAAAGTGGAGCAGGTCCGCTCGGAATGGGTGATCCGCATTGATGGCGAGGTGAAGGCCCGCACACCGGATACCGTGAACAAGAAGCTGCCCACCGGTGAGGTTGAGGTTTTTATCCGTGACATCGAAGTTCTGGGGCCGGCCGACGAACTGCCCCTGCCTGTGTTCAGCGAAACCACATATCCTGAGGAAACGCGGCTGAAGTACCGCTTCCTTGATCTGCGGCGCGACGAATTGCACGACAACATCATGCTGCGCTCCAAGGTCGTGGCGGCGATGCGTCAGCGGATGTGGGATGCGGGGTTCAATGAGTTTCAGACACCGATTATCACCACATCCTCGCCCGAGGGTGCGCGGGATTTTCTGGTACCCAGCCGTCTGCATCCGGGCAAGTTCTATGCCCTGCCCCAGGCCCCGCAGCAGTTCAAACAGCTGATCATGGTCGCGGGCTTTGACAAATATTTCCAGATCGCGCCCTGTTTCCGCGATGAGGACCCACGCGCCGACCGGTCGCCGACCGATTTCTACCAGCTTGATATGGAAATGAGCTTTGTCGAGCAGGAGGATATTTTCGGCGTGATGGAGCCGGTGCTGACCTCGGTTTTTGAAGAGTTTGGCAAGGGCCGTCCGGTGAATGCCGACTGGCCGCGTATTCCCTACAAGGAGGCGATGCTGAAATACGGCTCGGACAAGCCGGACCTGCGCAACCCGATTGAGATGCAGGTTGTTTCTGAGCATTTTGCTGGCTCTGGCTTTGCGATCTTTGCCAAGCTGCTGGAGCAGGATGGGACTGAGATTCGCGCTATTCCCGCGCCAAAAGGTGGCAGCCGTAAGTTCTGCGACCGGATGAACTCTTTCGCGCAGAAAGAGGGACTGCCGGGGATGGGCTATATCTTCTGGCGTGAAGTTGATGGCGGCGGGATGGAAGCCGCCGGGCCGCTGGCCAAGAATATCGGGCCGGAGCGGACCGAGGCGATCCGGCAGCAGCTGGGCCTTGGTGTTGGGGATGCGGCGTTCTTTCTTGGTGGGAAGCCCGCCGGGTTCGAGGCGGTTGCGGGCCGGGCGCGCAATGTGATTGGTGAAGAACTGGGGCTGACCGAGAAGGATCAGTTCAAATTCGCCTGGATCGTTGATTTCCCGATCTTCCAGCAGGATGCGGAAAGCGGTCAGATCGACTTTGACCACAACCCGTTCTCGATGCCGCAAGGCGGGCTGGCCGCGTTGGCGGATCCGCTGGCCGCGCGCGGGTTCCAGTATGATCTGGCCTGTAACGGCTATGAGCTGCTGTCCGGCGCGATCCGGAACCACAAGCCCGAGATCATGTTCAAGGCGTTCGAGATTGCCGGATATGGCAAAGACGAGGTCGAGAAACGCTTTGGCGGCATGGTCAATGCGTTCAAATACGGCGCGCCGCCGCACGGGGGCTGTGCCGTGGGGATCGACCGTTGTGTGATGCTGCTGGCGGATGAGGACAACATCCGTGAGGTCATCATGTTCCCGATGAACCAGCGTGCCGAAGACCTGATGATGGGCGCGCCGTCCGAGCCGATGAATGAGCAGTTGCGCGAATTGGGCTTAAGGGTTCTGCCACAGGACGATTGAGGCGCGGGCCGTCAGACAGGATCGTATGACGGCCTTTCCGTGTCTGTTGTCTCGTACCAACGTAACGCGAAATTGGATCCTCTGACGCTGCCTGATATCAAGGGGGCAAGGCGTCAGAGCGTATTCGGCGGTTTGGGCTTGGTTACACGTATTGCCGGTGCCGTTCTGCAATCATGCGGCGGACATGGTGCTGGCGCGTAAGACACTTAACAAGTCGGCTATTCATCCTCGACCAGAACGTAGGTATGATCGTATGGGCCGAATTCAGTCGGGACGGTGTCAAAGCCTCCACCTTCCCGACCAAAGCCTGCGGCGGATGGCGGGGTTGAGACATCTGCGACACACCGCGCTGTGCCTTGTACGATGTGAACAGGCCCTAGGGCAGCAAGGGGCTGGATACGCGGGTTGATGTCTAAAAGGCGCACTTGCTCCTCGCTCAACGGGTCCACAACATACCGGTTTGGGATGGTTTCCAAGAACGATGTGCTGCGTGATGATCCCCCTTTGGCGATCCGTATCCCCTCGGGGTCAGTTGACGCCGGGTCCGAGACCCACTCGTAAGATCCTTCGACCAGATCACGTAATCCCAAAGGATTGGGGGGAAATGACCGCAGGGGTTTCATGGGTGTATCGCGATCATTGTCCTGAACGTTCACGCCCAGGCGATACTCACCATCATCGGTGGCGAAGGCAATTTTAGCGCCCCTGCTGCGCGCTGCATATTCCCACTCATCCTCCGTTGGCAAGCGCAGGGCGATGCCGGTCAGGTCCCCAAGCCAAGCGCAGTAATCGCGGGCCTCTGCCCAGCTCATGGAGGCTGAACCATCCTCTTCAGTGTAGTTGTTCAATGGCGGGTAAAGGTCCTGGGCCGAGATAAACAATTGATGGGCTTCGGCCGATGCTTCATCTGCGGAGATATAGAAACTGTTAAAAGTGGTGGTCTTGGGTGGGCGGGCTAAGGATGGTTCCCTGACCCAGCGAGGGCCGACGCTGCCATCCAGCTTGCGAATACGTACTTCGTAGTTTCCGGCCTCGAACGTACCGCCTTGGACAAAGATAAGGTCTTTTCTTGTGCGTTCGGCCAGTTCGGTCAAAGCTCTATGGTTTTTGAACTCGCTCCACCCGGCAAATGATGCGGCGGACACTCCGACACAAACAAGAATGAGAATTACTGCTTTTTTCATATCACATCATGCTAAATTGCTGCCAAGCGCGCGACCCGCCGCAGTCTATTGGTCCAGCTGTACTGTTAAAGCGTTTCGAGTTTACCTTGAGACATCACATAAAATCGAAACGCGTACACCATATAGGCTTATCACTGCGTTTCAGGATAAACTTTTGTCTCAGGTTTATCCCGAAACGCTTTAGTGCATCGCTGGCAGTTGGTCTATCGGGATGATGGTGCGGCTTTCTGCGCCTTGCTTTGGTTTTCATTTGATTGTGACCCCAGAGCCGGACTAGCTTTGCCGCATGATCCGTCTTGTTGTCGCCCTGCTGATCCTGCTGCCCACCGCGCTTTTGGCCGGACCAAAGGGCGCGGGTTTTAATCAGGCGGTGATCAAGTGGTGGAGTTTCGAGGCGGGCCGGGCCGGACCGAAGCCATGCAGGAGAACAAGCCGATCTTTATGGTCGTGCATGCCGACTGGTGCCCGGCCTGCCGCGAATATCGCAAGCAGTTTTTTGATCCGGCTGTGGTTGCCCTTTCGCAGAAATACGTCTTCGTCATGGTGGATCGTGACAGCGAGGCGGGACTGGCTGCGCGCTATGCGCCTGATGGGAATTACATTCCCCGGTCGATGGTGTTGTCGTCAGACGGGCGGCATCTGGAGCGTATCAAATCTGTCTATCCCAATCATCGCTGGTATGTTGACCCGCAGACCCCTGTGGAACTGATCCGTATGCTCAAGGCCGGTCTGTCTGTGACCGAGCGCAAGATGCGTTTGCCGCAGATCGTCAACTGACTTGTTCTGACCGATGCGTGCGGTTGATTGCGGGTTGGTCCGGCGCGCCGACACCGTCTAGGGTCCGGCCATGATCCGACGCTTCGTCCTGCTGTTTCTGATGGTTCCCGCGATTCTATTCGCCGGGCCGGAAGGGCATGGTTTCAACGACGACGAGATCCGCTGGTGGAATTTCGAGGACGGCAGTGCGGAGGCAGTGCGGCAAAACAAGCGTATCTTCATGCTTGTTCACACCGACTGGTGTCCGGCCTGCCTGGCATATCGCAAGCAGTTTTTTGATCCGCAGGTTGTCGCGCTGTCCAAGAACTTTGTCTTCGTCATCGTCGATGCTGACGCCGAAAGCGAGATTTCTTTACGCTACGCCCCCGACGGCAATTATTTTCCGCGTTCGATGATACTGACCCCGAACGCGCGCCTCATAGAGCGCATAAAAACCGAGTATGCGGAAGATAAGTGGTATCTGGACCCAGACACACCGGACGATCTGCTGTGGATGCTGACGGTGGGTACGCCGTGGCCGCCCGTTCAGAATGCCCCGACGCAGACCGCCGATTAGGCGTTCCCGCGGGATGCGCCCTTAGTCTTTGCGGAAATACTTTTTCTCGCGCGGTTTGCCGTCCCAGCCGGGTTTGCCGCGAGGCTTGTCGTCGCGGCGCGGCGGGCGGTCGTCGCGGCCCTTGCCGCCGCGGTCATCCTCGCGGTGTTCCCATTTTTTCAGCAGTTTGGCATGAAAGGTATCACGGCCAATCTTGCCGTCATGGCACCAGACGGTCGAAACCATGTCGCCTTCTACGGTCTCAACCCCCATTCGGGCGGAGCCTGCGGTCAGGACCACAAGGTCCCCCAATTGAAATGTCGACATCTGTTTCGTCCTCTATCAGCGTTCGCGCCCCTATACGCCCTGCGCGCAATAAGGGAAAGCGGAATTGCTTGCGCCCGGAAGGATGGCTTTGCATTCTGCTTCGAAACGAAGGGGAATAGGATGCAATTGGCAGGCGCAATGGCCCGGCTGGGCACGGAATCGGCTTTTGAGGTGTTGGCGCGGGCCAATGCGCTGGCAGCCGGTGGGCAGGACATCATCAATCTGGGCATTGGCCAGCCGGATTTCCCGACGCCCGAGCATATTGTCGAAGCGGGCGTAAAAGCGCTGCGCGATGGGCACCATGGCTATACCCCGGCCAATGGTCTGCCTGCCCTGCGCGAGGCCGTCGCCGCCGATCTGCACCGCCGTCATGGGACGGAGGTGAACCCCGATAACGTCGTCGTTGTGCCAGGCGGCAAGCCAACCATGTTCTTCGCTGTGCTGATGTTTGGCGAGCCGGGGGCCGAGATCCTGTATCCCAATCCAGGCTTCCCGATTTATGAAAGCGTGATCCGGTTTTCAGGGGCCACCCCGGTGCCCATCGCCCTGCGCGAGGAAACCGGGTTTGCCTTTGATGCCGAAACCGTGCTGGCCCAGATCACGGATCGCACCCGGCTGATCATCATCAATTCCCCCGCCAACCCCACCGGCGGGGTTACCCCGAAATCCGAGATCGACAAGCTGGTTGCAGGTCTTGCGGCCCATCCGCAGGTGGCCATTTTGTCGGACGAGATCTATTCGCAGATGCTGTATGGCGGGCGGGATCATGTCAGCCTGTTGTCCTATCCCGAGATCCGTGACCGGCTGATCCTGCTGGATGGCTGGTCCAAGACCTATGCCATGACCGGCTGGCGGCTGGGCTATGCGGTCTGGCCCGATGCGCTGGTCGATGCGGCAACGCGCCTGTGCATCAACGATCATTCCTGCGTTAATGCGGCGGCGCAATTTGCCGGGCTGGCGGCGTTGACCGGCCCGCAGGATGCGGTGGGGAAGATGGTCGCCGCCTTTGATGCGCGCCGCAGTCTGATTGTTGAGGGGCTGAACCGGCTGCCGGGTGTGCGCTGTGCTGATGCGGCGGGGGCGTTCTATGCCTTTCCGAATATCGAGGGCACGGGGATGACGTCAAAACAGGCGCAGGACAGGTTTCTGAGTGAGGCGGGGGTCGCCACCATTGCGGGCACCAGTTTTGGCGCTTGGGGCGAGGGGTATGTCAGGTTTTCCTACGCAAACTCTGCCGAGAATATCGAGGCAGCGTTGGCACGTATCGGCAAGTTGCTTGCTGCGTAGAAGCAGCCCCACGCGGCATTGCCCGCCACAAACTTTGCCGATAAGACAGCCTTTCGTGCAGAACGCCAGCAGCCACATAACGGTCAGGTCCCTTGAGTAACCCTACCTTCCTTGCCATCGCCGCCGGTTTCTGGCTTTTGACCTATCTTTCGCTGCGCGGTGGCTGGCGGCAGAAGGGGCGGTTGCAAATCCCTGCAGTGACGACCGAGGCCGGGATTATGGCGCTGCTGTCCATCGGATTTGCGGTCTATTACTGGGGTATTGAGGGTGGGTTGGCGCTGATCATCACTATTGTGGTTCACGAATTCGGCCATGTTGCGGCCTATCGCGTCTGCGGTCATCAGGATGCCCGTTTCAGGCTGGTGCCGCTGTTTGGCGGGGTTGCGATTTCCGACAGACTGCCCAGTACGCAGGCCCGGGGGTTTTACATCTCGGCCATGGGGCCGGGGATATGTCTGGCGCTGATGATCACCTCGATGGCGCTGACCCCCATTTCCATATATTTTCTGCCGCAGGCCTATCCCTTCCTTTTCTACCTGACCATGATTTGCGGCATGATCAACTTTTTCAATCTGCTGCCGCTTTGGCCGCTGGATGGAGGGCAGATGCTGCGGCGAGTGGTTTACGCGTTCTCGCCTGAGTTGGCGCAATATGTGACTCTGGCCATGAGTGCGGCGCTGGTGGCATTGGGGGTCGTGATGCAATCCATGATCCTTGTTTTCTTTGCGATGATGAGCGCGGGGAGCGCCTTTAACGCCCCGCAACTGTCATCCGTGCAAAAACCGCTGACCCGCCCGCAGGCGGTGATGTGTCTGATCCTGCATCTGGCGATGGCCGGAGCGTTTTATCTTGGCGCTCGCACGTTCATTGATCGGTGGCTGTAGAGCGTCATTCGGAAAGCCTGTCCCATATAGAGCATGTTGCGTTTAACCGGAAACGCTTTAGGTTCCGCTTCAAACCCGCGATTGCCTGTGCAAAGTTGCCCGAAAAGGGGGATGCTCATGCTGGTGAAACTCTGCGTTTTTGATGCTTATGGCACCCTTTTCGATGTTGCTGCTGCCGCCCGCGCCTTGTCCGAGCGCCCCGGCCGCGAAGGGTTTGCCGCTGTCTGGCAGGCGGTGGCCGAGACCTGGCGGCAGAAGCAGTTGCAATACACATGGCTGCGCGCGGTCACCGATGCTCATACCGATTTCTGGACCGTCACGCAGGACGGGCTGGATTTCGCGTTGGAGGCGCATGGTCAGGCGAGCGATGCCGAGCTGCGCGCCGATTTGCTGGACCTTTACTGGACCCTCGCTGCCTATCCGGAAATTCCGGGGATGCTGGCCAGCCTTAAGCAAGCCGGGTTTGCCACCGCGATCCTGTCGAACGGCGCGCCGGATATGCTGAACGGGGCTGTTGACAGTGCCGGGATCGGTGCGGATCTGGATGCTGTGCTGAGTGTCGAGGAGGTCGGCATCTTCAAGCCACATCGCAAAGTGTATGATATGGTTGGTGCCCGCTTTGGCTGTGCGCCGGATGAGGTGCTGTTTGTCAGCTCCAACGGCTGGGATGCGGCGGCGGCTGCCGGGTATGGTTTTCAGACCGTGTGGGTCAATCGCAAGGCCGAGCCGCTGGACAGGCTGCCCTGGACGCCGCAAACCACCCTGCCCGACCTGAGCGGGATACCCGCCCTTGCCGGAGGGCTTTGACATGCCGGATTTCATCACATCGGATGGCCTGCGCCTGCATTACGAGGATCAGGGGGCTGGCAAGCCGATCCTGTGCCTATCCGGGCTGACCCGCAACAGCCGCGATTTTGACGATCTGGCCGCAGAGCTGCCACCGGGCATTCGCCTGATCCGCATGGATTACCGGGGGCGCGGGCAGTCGGATCATGGGGATTGGCGCAGCTATCAGGTGCCGGTGGAGGCGCGCGATGCGCTGGACTTGCTGGACCATCTGGGGCTGGACAAGGTTGGCATCCTTGGCACCTCACGCGGGGGGCTGATCGCCATGGGGTTGGCGGCGACTGCGCGTGATCGGCTGGCCGGTGTTTTTCTGAACGATATCGGGCCTGAGGTGGCCAGCGGCGGGCTGTCGCGGATCATGGACTATGTCGGGCGCAAACCCAAGGCGGGTAGCTTTGAGGCAGCGGCGGCGATGCTGTCAGACGCGCTTGGCCCGCAATTCCCGGATGTGGGGCCGGATCGTTGGCAGATTTTGGCCCGCCGCTGGTATGGTGCGGATGGCGATGGGCTGACGCTGAATTACGACCCGGATCTGCGTCTGGCCCTTGAGGCAGCCACGGAGTCCGAGACGCCGGACCTGTGGCCGTTCTTTGATGCGTTTGACGGGCTGCCGCTGGCGGCCCTGCGCGGGGTGCATTCCGATGTGCTGAGCGCCGAGGTGTTTGCCGAAATGCAGGCGCGCCAGCCGCATATGATCGCGGCAACCATCCCTGATCGTGGCCATGTCCCGTTTCTCGATGAACCCGAAAGCCTGCGCGTTTTCCGGCAATGGAGTAATCAGTTATGACCGATATCACAATGATCGAGGCCGCAGCAGAGCGGCTGTCCCCAGTGATCCGCCGCACACCTATTCTGACCTCGCCATTTCTGGATGAGATTGCCGGGCGCGAGGTGTTGGTTAAGGCGGAATGCCTGCAGCATACAGGCTCGTTCAAGTTTCGCGGTGCGTGGTCGGCAATCTCGGCCCTGCCTGCGGATATCCGAGGACGCGGTGTGTTGGCTTATTCCTCAGGCAATCATGCGCAAGGGGTGGCGCGGGCGGCACAATTGCACGGGATCCCGGCTGTGATTGTGATGCCCGAGGATGCACCGGCGCTGAAGATCACCAATACGCGCGCCTATGGGGCGGAGGTGGTGCTGTATGATCGCGTCGGCGGCGAAAACCGGGAAGAGATCGGCAACGCCCTGGCCAAGGAGCGGTGCCTTTCGCTGATCCCGCCCTATGATTACGCCCCGGTTATTGCCGGTCAGGGGACCTGCGGCCTGGAGATTGCCGATCAGATTGAAGGCCCGGCGGATGTGCTGGTCTGCTGCGGTGGCGGCGGGCTGAGCTCTGGCATTGCCCTGGCTTTGGAGGCGCGTGCGCCCGGCTTGCGGATGCGGCCTTGTGAGCCGGTCGGGTTCGACGATGTCACCCGGTCGCTGGCCTGCGGTGAACGGCTGAGCAACCCAAGCCCCAGCGGCACGATCTGCGATGCAATCCAGACCCCCAGCCCCGGGGAACTGACCTTTCCGATCCTCAAGCGCCTGGCCGGGCCGGGTATCGCGGTTACGGATCAGGACTGCCTGAAAGCGATGGCGCTGGCATGGCAGAGGCTGAAGATCGTGTTGGAACCGGGGGGAGCCGCGGCGCTGGCGGCGGCGCTTTTTCGGGGCGATGCGATTGAGGGGGAGAGGGTCGTTGTGGTGGCAACCGGCGGGAATGTCGATGACACGGTTTTTGCCAGCGCCTTGGTGACGCTAGACGGGGTGTACGTGTAACGGATTGCACTTATCCGGCGCTCGGATTGCAAACATCCCGGATTCTCGCTCAAATTATCTGACGCTATCCGGGGTGCCAAACTCACATTATCTGCGACTGTGATCAGATTAATTGCGACGGGATTGCAATCATCCGCCTCGGATCACATTAACTGCGAACGGCATATAGGCTGAAGCACATGGAGCTAATGCGAACGCAGCAAGTGCCGTTCGCTGCGCGTTGTTCGAACTTGTAAGATGCGGACCTTCCCGCCGTTCACCTGAAGGCGTCATCGAAACTTTGCGAAAGCGCAAAACAGTCTTGCTAAAGCGTTTCGAGTTTACCTTGAGACATCACATAAAATCGAAACGCTTTAGGGCCTGTGGACATTCGGGATTCCCATTTGGTTTGAGTTCTGATTCAACCTTCCAAAAGAGGAGGTTTGAATGGACCCGAGCAGATTTGTTCTCATGGATCGCCAGTGGCGTGCGATTGAGCCTTTGTGTCCCGGCGGTTTGACCGCTCCGGGGCGCACTGGGACCGATACCCGGTTGTTTCTGGAGGCGGTGCTTTGGATCGTGCGAACCGATG
>NZ_JBTLNE010000065.1:0-20422 GCF_054457435.1 Halovulum sp. GXIMD14793
CAAACGACCACACAGTGCTCTGGGCTACCGCCCACCGGCCCCGGAGGCCATCGTTCCGATGGAACCTAGGCCAATCATGCACTAACATTCAAACTGGACCACTTGGGTGGGGCTGATCAATCCTTGCGAACACCTAACACCTCTTACATGACATCTACTGTCATGGTTAAATGCAGGTATGCGCGCGGCCAGATTGCTTCATTGTTTGCTTTTGCTTCAGAACAGGGGCCGGATGACGGCGACCGAACTGGCGCGGGAGTTGGAGGTTTCGTCCCGGACCATCCTGCGCGATGTAGAGGCCATGACCGAGGCGGGCCTGCCGGTGATTGTGCATCAGGGCAATCGCGGTGGGATTGAGCTGGGGTTTAACTACCGAATGCGGCTGACCGGGCTGACCACGGAGGAGGCCGACGCGTTAGGGGTGATCCTGTCCTTGCCGTTGCATGAACTTGAGGCTTTGGGTCTGCGCCGCGCGGGGCATATGGCATTGTCTAAGATCCGCGAATTGCTGCCCGCGCCGATACGCGGCCGGACGGATCAGACCGCCGGGCAGTTTTCCATCATGGCCGAACCGCCCTTACAGGATATCCCGCATTCCGGCGATGGCTGACGCTGTGCGGCGCAGGTGCATTGTGCAGTTGCAGGCAAAATCAGCGGTGCCGCGCGAAATTCATCCCGTGCATCTGAGCCTTGGGGCGGGCGAGGCGCTGGTGACGGATCGTGCCGCGCCGGAGGCCCCGATCGGGATTGCGGAATGGGGGGATATCAACATCTCGTCGAAATGTTTTGAATAGGCCGGGTCAACTCAGCGCGTCGGACTTTTCCAGCAACTCGTCGATCACACCGGTCCACATCTCGGGCTCTTGTGCGCCGGTAACCACGTAGCGCCCGCCGACGATAAAGGTCGGAACACTGGTCACGCCGACCTCGCGCCAATGGGTGTCTTCGTCCGTCACCTCCTGCCGGTCTGCATCCCCAGCCAGCAGGCGGGCAATGGCGGCGGCATCCATGCCGACGTCATCGGCGATCCCGGCCAAAACCTGTGGATCCGAGATATCCTGACCTTTCTGGAAATAACGGGTGAAAAGTTGATTGGCGACCAGCGACTGGCAGCGCTCCACCGCAGCCCAGCGAAGCAACCGATGTGCGTTCAATGTGTTGGGGGTGCGCTGTATGGCGTCAAAGTCAATTTCCAGCCCGGTGTCTTTGGCGACCTCTGCGATCTGACCATAGACGCGCGCCGCCCCCTCCGGGCCGCCGAATTTGGTCTCAAGATAGGTGGTGCGGTCCATCCCTTCGGGCGGCATATCCGGGTTCAGCTGAAACGGACGCCAGGTGATCACGAAGGGATGGTTTGGGCGCGCCTCTAACGCGCGGTCCAGCCGGATCTTGCCGATATAACACCAGGGGCAGATCGGGTCCGAGATGATGTCGAGCGTGGTCATGGCTGCCTTTCAAGCTGCAGGTCGCGTTTGCGTATCTTTCCGGTTACGGTGCGCGGCAGGCTGGTGACCAGCCGGATTTCATGCGGCAGGTCGGGGTGCCCGTTTTGCCAATAGCCCAGCATCAGGCCGGGATCGGTCGCAGCAACGGCAAGTCGGCCGGTCTGGCTATGGGGTAGGGGCTGCGCGTCCTGATCCAGCACCGCAATCCGGCGACCCTTTTGCGGCTGTGGTTTGCCGGGATGCGCAGGGCATTCAGAGATATAGGTAGACACCTCGGACATCCCGAGGGCGGAGTGGATATCGGTGCCGGTCGCCTCCGTCCAGGCCGCGCGGGTCTGCGGCGGCAGGCGATCCCCGGCGGACAGGCCGTGGCGCAGGCTGGCGGAACCGCTGCGGGTCAAGCCGCCGCTGGCCAGAAGCTGGCGATAGACGCCAGGAGCGGCGGCAAAGAGTGTGGGCTGTGCCTGGGCGATCAGCCGGGACCAGGCCGCGCGATCAGGCCTCCCGGCATAGACCAACGCCGTTGCGCCGATGGCCCAGGGGTCCATCAATCCGGTGCCCAGCGTGTAGGTCCAGTTGAACGCGCCTGCATGCAACATCCGGTCATCGCTGCGCAGATCATACCAGTCGGTCCACATCATCCGCCGGGCATAGACTGCGCGCTGTGCATGGATCACGGCCTTGGGGGTGCCACCGGTGCCGGATGTATAGATCACATAAGCCGGGTCATCAGCCGCAGTATCGGCAAAATCTGCCGGAGGGAGGCTTTGAAAGGGTCTGAAGTCTGCCTCTTCCAGCACAGGCAGGGCCTTTGGCAAGGACAGACCCGCGCTGCGCGCCGCCAGTTTGGGCTGCAGTTCTGTGGCCAAGGCTGCGACCTCCTCGACCGTGAGTTGGGGCGAGACCGGCACCGGCAGCGTGCCAAGCCCGTTGGCCGCCAGAAACAGGATTGGGAAATCTGCGCTGTTGCCCAAGCGCAGAAACATCCGGTCGCCGGGGCGGAGTCCGGCCTGATGCAATCCCGTCATGGTGCCCCGCACGGCCCGATCCAGCGCGCGATAGGTCCAGCATGTCGCGGTTTCGTCCCAGACCTCAAGCGCGGTCTTTTTCGGTGTGCGCGCCGCTGCGGCCAGCACATAGGCCGCCAGATTGAACCGCGCCGGGCAGGCGGGCGGCGGGTCGCGATCCTCGACCGCGCATTTGGTCGCACTTGTCAAAACAGGCAAACCCCCTCAAAGTCGTTGGTCTGTCTTAGCCACCGGACCTGCCCAATGCCAGAAAAGCCTGAAATCCCCTCTGTCCTGTCAATCGCCCGCGCGGGCGAGGAACAGGTGCAGATGGAAACGCTGAACCTTGGCGAACGGGTGCGGGAGTTGCGCAAAGCCCGCAACTGGACGCTGGAGCAGGCCGCACAGCACGCGGGGCTGGCACGCTCCACCCTATCGAAGATCGAGAACCAGCAAATGTCACCGACCTTCGAGGCCGTGCGCAAGCTGGCCAGCGGTCTGGGCATTACCGTGCCGCAACTATTCACCCCGCCGCGCAGCGACAAGGTTATGGCCCGGCGCGCAGTCACCCGGTCGGGCGAGGGACGTTTGGTGCCAACCCAGACCTATGAGCATGAGATGTTCGCAGGCGAGTTGCGATCCAAGAAGATGCTGCCCTACCGCGCCACCGTCCGCGCCCGTAGCTTTGAGGATTTCGACGGCTGGGTCCGCCATGACGGAGAGGAATTCCTGTATGTGCTGTCAGGTGTGGTGCGGTTCTTTTCGGAGTTTTACGAACCGGTGGACCTGAAGCGGGGCGATACGGCCTATTATGACGGCGCAATGGGGCATAATCTGATCTCAATATCCGAGGATGACGCACAAATCCTTTGGGTGACCTCGCTGGACTGAACTACCCTTCGCGGGAGGGTCTGATTCAATCAGCAAGACTTCATTAGGTTCATCTGACCGGTCTACGCAGCGCCATCAGCGGCGTATCGCCACCACATTGCTTTGGCTGACCACGCGGAAGCCCAGCGTTTTGTTAAGTGTTGCGTCCGGAATAAATGTGGCCGCCACCAGTTGGCGGGTGCGGGCCGGGCCAAGACCTTGGGAGACTTCGGGCGGCATGACACGGAACTCGTAGGTGATGACGCCGTTTTCGTCAGGTTTGCCGCGGTTGCGTGCCACCAGGCGGGGGCTGTGATAGCCTTGTGTCGGTGCTGTGGCAGTCACGCGGATGATCAGGCCGCGCAGGGCGGCCTCGGGCTGAATATTGTCAAGGGTGGGCGACAGGATCGAATTGTCGACAATAACGGTCTCTGCGCCTTCGGGATCAACCTCGACCCGTTCACGTTTTCCGCCGAACAGATTGCCTGAGGCCAGTGACCCGAAGGGGTTTGATGAGCCTCCGCATCCTGCCACTGTCAGGACCAAACCGGCCAGAACCGCAAACCGCACCATATTACCGCACCTTTCCCTGCTGTTCGCCAACTTGATAGAGAGTGAGACGCCTAAACAAAAGCCTTATCTGGACCTTCGGGGTCAGAGGCTCTACATGCTGGCTGAAATATATGGGACCAACATGGCGACTGACGCGTTTGAAGACATTGCGGCGAATTTCGAGTTCCTTGAGGATTGGGAAGACCGCTATCGGTATGTGATCGAACTGGGCAAGGCGATGCCGCCGCTGGAGGCGGCGGTCAAGGTGCCCGCGACGCAGGTTCACGGCTGCGCCAGCCAGGTTTGGTTGTTGCCGCAGATCGAGGGCACCGGGCCTGACGCCGTGGTTCGCTTTGAAGGCGAAAGCGACGCGATGATCGTCAACGGGCTGATTGCTGTGCTTAAAGCACTTTATAACGAACAGTCGGCATCATCTGTTCTTGCCGTCGATGCGCCTGCGGAACTGGCCCGGCTGGGTCTGGATCAGCATCTGTCGGCGCAACGGTCCAATGGATTGAAAGCAATGGTTGTGCGCATCCGGGCGATGGCGCAAACTGCAATGGAGGGCGCGACATGAGCGATGCCTTGACGACGCTTCTGGAGACACGCGGCTGGCTGCTGGCCGATGGTGCGACCGGCACCAACCTGTTCGATGCCGGTTTGCAATCGGGGGACGCGCCTGAGCTTTGGAATATTGATGCGCCCGAAAAGATCGAGACGCTTTACGAGGGTGCGATCCAGGCAGGCAGCGATTTGTTCCTGACCAACTCTTTCGGCGGCACGTCGGCGCGGCTTAAGCTTCATGATGCGCAGGATCGGGTGGCGGAACTGAATCGGGCTGCAGCGCAGATTGCGCGGGATGCAGCGGACCGGGCCGGGCGTCCGGTTGTGGTCGCTGGGTCCATGGGGCCAACCGGTGAACTGATCGAGCCTGTGGGGCCGCTATCGGTGGATGAAGCTGCGGCGATGTTCCTGGCACAGGGGGCGGCCCTGATGGAGGGCGGTGCCGATTTGTTATGGGTCGAGACTTTGTCCGCCGCCGAAGAACTTGCGGCCGCTGCTCAGGCCGCGGCGGAGTTGAATGCCCCCTGGGCCATCACAATGAGTTTTGATACCGCTGGCCGGACCATGATGGGGCTGAGTGGGGCGGACCTGGTGGCTCAGGTTGCAGCCATGCCGCATCCGCCTGTTGCGGTGGGGGCCAATTGCGGGGTTGGGGCCTCGGATCTGCTGCGCACCTTGCAGGAATTTGCGGCAACTGGAACGGATATCCCACTGATCGCAAAAGGGAATGCGGGGATACCCAAATTCGTAGACGGACATATCCATTATGATGGCACGCCGGATTTGATGGCCGATTACGCCCAGATGGCGCGCGATTCCGGCGCGCGGATCATCGGCGGCTGCTGTGGGACACGGCCTGCGCATCTGATTGAGATGAGGGCGCGCCTGAAGGGGGGCAAAAAAGGGGAGGCGCCGTCGCTGGATCAGATTGCAGAGCGGCTCGGCGGATTCTCTTGGACCAGCGCCGAGGCGGATGAGGCAGGCGGGACAGAAGCGCCTGCACGCCCCCGCCGGCGTCGGCGCGGATAGTCGGTTCTGGCAAGATGAGGGTCGGTTTCGCGTCAGATCACCGTTGCATATGGCCGCAATCTGCGGCATCAGCGCCAAAACCGCGACAGGTGAGCCATGGCTGACGAAATTGATGATGATCTGATCCTGTCCGAGTTGTCGGATGAGGAGCTTGTGCCGCAGATGCACGATGACCTCTATGACGGCTTGAAGGACGAGATCGAGGAGGCGGTACATATCCTGCTGGATCGCGGGTGGTCGCCCTATGACATTCTGACCAAAGCGCTGGTCGAGGGGATGCGGATTGTCGGTGTCGATTTTCGCGACGGCATCCTGTTCGTGCCCGAGGTGTTGCTGGCAGCCAAAGCGATGAAGGGCGGGATGGCGATCCTGCAACCGCTTTTGGCCGAAACCGGCGCGCCGCGTATGGGCAAGATGGTCATTGGTACGGTCAAGGGCGATATTCACGATATCGGCCAGAACCTCGTGACCATGATGATGGAAGGGGCCGGATTTGAGGTGCTGAATATCGGCATCAACAACCCGGTTGAAAGCTATCTGGAAGCGCTGGAGAGTTTTGACGCCGATATCCTTGGCATGTCGGCTCTGCTGACCACGACAATGCCGTATATGAAAATCGTGATCGATACGATGCGCGAACAGGGTATCCGCGATCAGTATATCGTGATGGTCGGCGGTGCACCGCTGAACGAGGAATTCGGCACGGCGATTGGCGCGGATGCTTATTGTCGGGATGCGGCTGTAGCGGTTGAAATGGCGAAAGAGCTGATGGCGCGCAAGCACAACCAGACAGTAGTGTGACTGAACGGGCTCTGATCATTGCCTGCGGTGCGCTGGCCCGGGAAATTCGCAGCCTGATTGAGCTAAACGGTTGGGATCACCTAGATCTTCAGTGTTTGCCAGCAAAACTGCATCTGACGCCGCAGCATATCCCGGACGCAGTTGCATCGGCTGTAACTGAAGCACGGAACAACTATGTGCGGATCTTTGTGGCATATGCGGATTGCGGGACCGGCGGTAGGTTACAGGCGCTTTCCGCCGATCTCGGCGTCGAGATGATCGCCGGGCCGCATTGCTACAGCTTCTTTGACGGGAACCAGGTATTCGCAGCGCGCGGTGACGCGGAGATGCGGGCATTTTATCTAACCGACTTTCTGGTGCGCCAGTTTGATGCATTTGTGTGGCGTCCGATGGGGTTGGACCGGTATCCGGAGCTGCGGGATGATCTGTTTGGCAATTACAACGCCCTGATCTACCTGGCGCAAACAAATGATCCGGACCTTGATGTCCGGGCGCGTGACGCGGCCAAGCGCCTTGGACTGACCTTCGAGCGAAGATTTACCGGCTATGGCGACTTACAGACAGCTGTGGCCGGGATGGCGTAGGGTGGGTGAAACCCACCCGTGATCCATGGTGGGTTTCACCCACCCTACAGATACTCGGCCCGAACCAACCCATATTTCGCCATTTTCTCGTTCAGGGTTCGGCGGGGCAGTGCCAATTCCTCCATCACGGAAGATACGGCGCCACGATTACGGCGCAGCGAACTGTCGATCAGCATTTTCTCAAAGGCTTCCACCTGTTCGCGCAGCGGCTTTTCCAGTGCAATTTGTGGTGTGGCTGGCAGGGTTTCTTCACCGGTGAGCAGTTTCGAAATCCCTTCCTCGCCCCGGCGCTTCTGCAGCACAGCGCGTTCCGCGACATTCATCAACTGCCGGATATTGCCGGGCCAGCGCGCCTGCATCAGAAGGGCCGCATCTTCGGCGGAGACATCCGGCGGCTCGCAGCCATAATCCTCGGCGAACTGAGCGCAAAATCTGTTGAACAGCATCAGGATATCTTCGCCGCGCTCGCGCAGGGGCGGGGTGGACAGGTTCAGCGCCGCCAGCCTGAAGAACAGATCCTCGCGCAGCCCCTCAGGCGGCGTGTCCGGGCTTGTCACATTCGATGAGATCGTGATCAGGTGCAGATTGCGCGGCGCCACTGTTTCGTCCGGTCGGTCACCGCGGCCCAATTCGGCCACGAGGCGCGCCTGCAGCGCATCTGACATCTCTTCGATGTTCTCAAGGCAGATGGTACCGCCATCGCAGCGTTCCACGGCCGGTTGATCGGCCACATCCTCGCAGGGGCCGAACAGCATCTGCTCCAACGCGTCTTCGCCATGGGCCGAGCAATTGACATAGACAAAGCCTTTGCTGCGGCGTGGACCGCATGCATGCAGCGCATGCGCGATCAGGCTTTTACCGGTCCCGGTTTCGCCCGAAATCAGCACATGCCCGTCTGCCTGGGCCAGATCCAGGATCGTCTCGCGCAGCTTTTCAATCACCTGACTGTTGCCTGCAAGTTTGCGCAACAGCATCGTGCCATCAGTCAGTTCGCGGCGGAGGCGTCGGTTGTCGATCGCCAGCCGTCGAGTGGCACCAGCTTTTTTGACCAATTCGACCAGACGTTCAGGATCAAACGGCTTTTCGATGAAATCACACGCACCACCGCGCATCGCCTCAACAGCCAAAGATACATCACCATGGCCGGTCACCATGATCACGGGCAGGGCAGCGTCCATGGATTGCAACCGCCGCAGCAGCGCCATGCCGTCCATTCCCGGCATGCGAATATCCGAAATCACGACGCCGGGAAAATCAGCTTTTACATGTGACAGAAGGTCTTCTGCCGAAGCGTAGGCCGAGGCCTGATAGCCCGAAAGGTTCAGCCACTGCGCAATCGAATTGCGCATATCTGCTTCGTCATCGACAATCGCGACCAGTTGTTTATCCGACATTCGTACTCTACTCCGCAGCCTGGTCTGCCTGACCCTCATAGGTTGGCAGTTGTAGTTCGAAGACAGCACCCTTGGGGTCAGCATGGCGTGCCGTCAAGTGGCCGCCCAGTTCCTTGGCGATTCCGGCGGAAATCGCCAGTCCCAAGCCTACACCCTCACCCGGCGGCTTGGTGGTGTAGAACGGTTCGAACAGCGAATCTGCATCTTCAATACCGATGCCGTTATCGCGCACGGTCAGTGAGACCTGGCTGCCCTGGGTGACCAGAATTTCAATCGCTGGCGCGGGTTCATGCTCAACCGCATCCAGCGCATTGCGCAGCAGGTTGACGATGATCTGATCCAGCCGCACCGGGTCAGCTTCTACCATGACCGGGCCGGGTGGAAGTATCTTGCGCATTTCCACATCGCTGTCACGCAGCTGCGGCGTCATCATAGCAAGCGACCCCTCAACCGCGTCGCGCATATCCACCGGGATCAGGTCGTCGGTGCCCTTTCGCGCAAAAGACTTCAGCTGGCGGGTGATCGACCCCATACGGTCCAGCAGATCCTCGATCCTATGGAACGATGTCAGTGCTTCATCGGGGCGTTTTCGGGTCAGTAGCAGACGGGCACCGGCCAGATAGGTCCGCATTGCGGCCAGCGGCTGGTTCAGTTCGTGACTGATTGCGGCGGACATCTCGCCCAATGCCGCCAGTTTGGAGGTTTGTTCCAAGCTTTGTTCCGCAGATTTAAGATCGCGCTGGATCCGGCGCCGATCCTCGATTTCCTGGCTGAGGCGTGTGTTCAGCTCCCGCAACCGATCGGATTCTTGTGCGATTTCCAGTGATTTGCGCTGCAACCGCTTATTAACAAGATACAGCAACCCAACCAAAATCAGCGCGAGCCCCATCACCTCAAGCGCGATGTAGCCGTAGACCTTGGAGCGCACATCGCCGGTGTCGGCCAGATAGGTCAGCCGCCAGCCGCGAAACCCGGTCTTGGTTTCGGTGCGCAGATGCAGTTGCCCGTCGAGTTTCACATCCGGTTCGATATCCTTCTCACCGGTCAGCAGGTTCCAGGCCTTGCCCAGAATCGAAGGCTCATAGACTTTGTTCAGAACTTCTGGCAGGGCGCGCCGTCGCCAGAACGGGTTTGAGGCAAGAATGACCATATCCTCGGAATTTGCGACCACGACCTTGTCATTTCGCCATCGCCAAAGCTCTTCCAGCGCCAGCAGGTCAACATGAACAACAACGACCCCAACGGCCTTGTTGTCGCCGCTGGCGATCACTCTCCGGGCATACTGAAATCCAGGACGATTTTCGTCTTTTGCCAGACCTGTGACAGTGAACAGCGTGCCGTTGTCCCGCAAAGCAGCGACAAAATAGGGCTGTTCAGACAGATTTGCCCCAAGGGCGCGCCGTTCTGACGCGGCGACGACCACGCCATCGAGATCCAGAAGATCAATTGAGGCAGCACCGATCTCCTCAGAGAAAGTGATCAGCCGCTGCGAGGTGCTTTGGTAATCCCGGCTTTGCAGGGCAGAGATCAGCACCGGATCGCGTGACAGCAGCAACGGCACCAGCGATTGGCGTTCCAGACGGGAGACGAGGTTACCGGAGTAAAGCGCTGCGGTCAGTTGGCTTTCGCTGCGGGTCAGCTCGGTAAAGCGGCGGGTCAGCATCTGGTGGGTGCTGACAACAAGGACAAGTGCACCGATGACAAAGCCGATCACGGTCAGCCGCGCCCAAAGCGGGGCAAGGGTGGTCAGATCGCTTATTTTCGGTGCGCGGCCCATGCCGGACGTTACGCCCCATAGGGGCATGGCTCAAGCCCTCCGGGGCAGGTCAGGCGTCCGCCATTGCGGCGGCGAGGCTCTTGAACAATGGCGCGCCATCGGTATTGCCCAAAGCCGGGTCCGCGGCGCGTTCTGGATGCGGCATCATGCCCAGCACGCGGCGGTTGGCCGAAAGAACACCGGCAATATCCGCAGCCGATCCGTTGGGGTTGTCGGTATAGCGAAAGGCGATGCGGTCGCCGTCCTCTAAGGCGTGGCGCAGATCCGCACTGGCGACATAATTGCCGTCATGATGCGCAACCGGAACCGAGATTTTCTGCCCGTCCGAGTAGCCGCGTGTAAACGGGTTGGATGCGGTTTCGACCCGCAGGCCGACATCGTGGCACACGAACTTAAGGCCCGCGTTGCGCATCAGCGCACCGGGCAGCAGGCCAGCCTCGATCAGCACCTGAAAGCCATTGCAGACCCCCAGCACATGACCGCCTCGTTCGGCAAAATTGACCACAGCCTGCATGATCGGCGCGCGTGCTGCAATTGCGCCGCAGCGCAAATAGTCGCCGAAGGAAAAGCCGCCGGGGATGGCGACCATATCCAGACTGGCAGGCAGCTTGGCATCTTTGTGCCAGACCATCGCCGGTTTGCGGCCGGTCGCGGCCTCTAGCGCCACCGCCATGTCGCGGTCACAATTGGACCCGGGAAAGACAATGACCGCCGATTTCATTTTACAAAACCTCGACGCGATAGGTTTCGATCACAGTATTTGCCAGCAGCTTTTCGCACATCTCTGTGGCTATCTGGCGCGCCGTATCCGCATCAGTCTCGGCCAGATCCAGTTCGATCATCTTGCCCTGGCGCACGCCATTGACGCCCTCAAACCCCAATGAGCCAAGGGCATGGCGGATTACCTCGCCCTGTGGATCCAGAACGCCGTTTTTCAGTGTGACTGTCACGCGAACCTTCATCATCATGTCCTACTGTACCAGTTTCGGGCCGCCAGACGGGGCGTTGCGGGGCATCACGCCCAGCCGCTTTGCAACCTCTGTATAAGCATCCGACAGATCGCCCAGATCACGGCGGAACACGTCCTTATCCAGCTTGCGCCCGGTTTCGATATCCCAAAGGCGGCAGCTATCCGGGCTGATCTCATCGGCGACGATCAGGCGCTGATAGTCGCCATCATAGATGCGCCCAACCTCGATCTTGAAATCCACCAGACGGATACCGACGCCATACATCAGACCGGACAGGTAATCGTTGACCCTAAGGGCAAGCGCCACCATGTCGTCCATGTCCTGCTGCGTGGCCCAGCCAAAGGCAATCACATGCTCTTCGGTGACCAGCGGATCGCCCAGTTTGTCCTCTTTGAGGTAAAACTCGATGATCGGCCGGGGGAGCGGGGTGCCTTCCTCCAGCCCCAGACGTTTAGACATGGAGCCTGCCGCGAAGTTGCGCACGACCACCTCCAGCGGGACCATCTCGACCATGCGCACCAGCTGTTCGCGCATATTCAGCCGTCTGATGAAATGGTTTGGCACGCCAATGGCGGACAGCCCGGTCATGAAATGCTCGGACAGGCGGTTATTCAACACGCCCTTGCCCTCGATAATCTCGTGCTTTTCGCCGTTACCAGCGGTTGTGTCATCCTTGAAGTACTGGATCAGGGTGTCTGGCTCTGGTCCTTCGTAAAGGATTTTTGCCTTGCCTTCATAGATCATGCGCCGGCGCGCCATGGGCGAACTCCGAAAAGAAACAGACCGTCAGGATTCGCTATCCCGGCCTTTCGACGCCTCTTTATGGGAAGGTCGGGCTGGGGGCAAGGTGAGCAAGCCCTTAACGGATGCCCAATCTGTTGGGTTGGGGCGAGTTACGAAGAGAATGGCGTCATGTCCTTTTTCAGCACATATAGACAGCGGTTCCTGACAATTGACTTCCTGATCGTGGCCTGTGGCCGTAATTTATGGCAAAGAAAAGCCGGAGTTTTGGGGGAACGTCGCAATATGACCTTGTTGATAAGATTTATAGCCTGCTTTTTCCTATGGGGAACAGCCGCTTATGCTGATACGGTCTCGGCAGCTTGCGATGAGCTGTGGTTTTCGCGAAACGCGATGATGGACCATGCGGGATACTGTTTCAAAAGCCCGCTTGGAAAGGCAGTCTTCGACAACTCAGATTGCACAACGTCTGAGCCCAAGCTCAGCAAAAGCGCGCAGGCGATGACCGCGCAAATTATCAGGAACGAGACTGCGTTTTCTTGTGACGTCGATACGTCGCGCACCATGCTTCCTCCAGATGTGCTTTTTCGTTCTGATCAGAGGCGTGAGCTTGCCACGCAACCCCCAGTACCTGCCCACTGGGGGGCAGAGGAAAGCTGTGGGGGATATCTGGGTGACCCGCTTCCGGTCTATGCCGCCCCAAGTCGCGATGCCGCCATTCTGGACGTTATGCAATCGGGCGGAGACATACAGTTTCAGCGCCACGTCATGCTTCGCGATAAAAGCTTTGAAGTCATCTCACAGCTCTTGCTGGATGACGATGGCAATATCTTACCGGGATATAACTATAGCGCCGAACTAGGCGGCTACTGGACCTTCGCCAATGTTTATCATTGAAACAAAGGCTTATCTTAGAGAGGGCTGGATCTATCTGCCGAGCGGCCTCGCGGACATGTGCACATATGTGGCGGGTTAGGTTCGTATTTCCCATGGTATTCCCTGCGATCAGACAGCCGGGGCGGATCATTGGGCAAATGCCCGTTGCAACATGGCCGCGCAATGGGCATATGAAAAGAAAGCCGATAGCAAGCTGGTGAGGACCCAATGACCACCTTTGACGAACGCGAACAGAGTTTCGAAAAGAAATACGCCCATGACGCCGAGATGCAATTCAAGGCCGAGGCGCGGCGCAACAAGCTGCTGGGCCTTTGGGCGGCAGATCTGATGGGCAAAACCGGGGATGAGGCGGATGCCTATGCCCGCGAAGTCATCAAGGCTGATTTCGAGGAAGCCGGTGACGAAGACGTTTATCGCAAGGTTTCCGGGGATCTTGGCGACAAGGCTGATGAGGCCACGATCCGGGCGAAGATGGTTGCGCTGATGGCAGAGGCCAAAGCGCAAATCATGTCTGAAGTCTAAGCGTTTAAGGGCAGGGCGCGTGGTTCGCGCCCTGCCTGGATGCTACCCGAATACCCGCTGAAAGATCGTGTCGACATGCTTGGTGTGATAGCCAAGGTCGAACAGGTCTTCCAATTCCGCGGATGACAGCGCCGCCGTAACCTCGGCATCGCCTTTCAGTTCCGCCAGAAAATCCGCCCCTTCTTCCCAGACCCGCATCGCATTGCGCTGCACCAGCCGGTAAGCATCTTCGCGGCTGACACCTTTCTGCGTCAGGCCCAGCAGCACGCGTTGTGAATGAACAAGACCGCGGAACTTGTTGAGATTACTCATCATGTTATCGGGGTAGATCACCAGTTTATCAACCACGCCGGTCAGCCGCGCCAAAGCGAAATCCAATGTGATCGTCGCATCAGGCCCGATCCCGCGCTCAACCGAGGAATGGCTGATATCCCGCTCATGCCACAGCGCGACATTTTCCAGCGCGGGGATGACGGCGGCGCGCACCAGCCGGGCCAGCCCCGTCAGGTTCTCGGTCAGAACCGGGTTGCGCTTGTGCGGCATCGCGGAAGAGCCTTTCTGCCCCTTGGAAAAGAACTCCTCTGCCTCCAGCACCTCCGTGCGCTGCATATGGCGAATTTCAGTGGCGATATTTTCAATCGAAGACGCGACGACCGCCAAGGCGGCGAAAAACGCGGCATGACGGTCGCGCGGGATCACCTGGGTCGAAATCGGCTCTGGCGTCAGGCCCAGTTTTTCACAGACATGCGCCTCGACCGCCGGGTCTATATTGGCGAAGGTGCCAACCGCGCCGGAAATGGCCCCGGTGGCGATTTCCTCTCGCGCTGCGACCAGACGACGACGGCCGCGATCCATTTCGGCATAGAACCGCGCGAAGGTCAGACCCATTGTGGTGGGTTCGGCGTGGATGCCATGGCTACGCCCGATGCGGATCGTGTCCTTATGCTCAAGCGCCCGGCGCTTCAGCGCGGCCAGCAGGGCATCCATATCGGCGATCAGTATATCCGCCGCCCGGGTCAGCTGGATGTTGAACGTGGTGTCCAGCACATCCGACGAGGTCATGCCCTGATGCACGAAACGCGCCTCTTCATTGCCGATAATCTCGGCCAGATGGGTCAGAAAGGCGATGACGTCATGCTTGGTGACGGCCTCGATCTCATCTATGCGCGCGACGTCAAACTCAACATCCCTAGCTTTCCAGACTGCGGCGGCGCTTTCCTTGGGGATCACGCCCAACTCGGCCTGAGCATCGCAGGCATGTGCCTCGATCTCATACCAGATGCGGAATTTGCTTTCTGGCGTCCAGATGGCGGTCATTTCGGGGCGGGCATAGCGTGGGATCATAGCGGGCCTTTCGCGCTGGTCACGGGCAACACCGGTCTGATAGACGAGGGGCATGGTGGTGACAAGCTTGGCAGCTTTGCAAGGCGAGTGGACCCTGCATCGGGTGATCGACGACGCGCGGGCCGGACAGACCGCAACGCTGGAGGGCAGGGCGGATTTGCGCCGCGATGGGGCTGGCTGGCGCTATCATGAAAGCGGCCTGCTGTCATTGCCGGGTCGCCCTGCGATGCAGGCAGAGCGGGTCTATCTGTTTGACGAAACCGGCGGTGAAGTCAGCGTCCGTTTCGCGGACGGACGCCCGTTTCATCGGTTCACCTGGCAGGGGCTGCAGGCGGTGCATGACTGCCCGCCGGATATCTACAAGGTTCAATACGCATTTACTCTGCCGAAAAGCTGGCGCGCGATCTGGCAGGTCAGTGGTCCGCGAAAGGACTATGTGATGACAAGCGACTACACACGGCCTTGATGCCCCCCGGTAATCGTGGCACTCAGATACAGACGAAACTTAAGGAAGGGGGCCACAATGGCAAATTCCCAAAACATGGTTCTGCAAGAGGCACTCTGGTCGGGCGAGGGCGCACAGCTTTGGATCAAGCGCGCCTTGCTGGTCGCAGGCGGCGTGGCCGCGATGGCTTTGGCCGCAAAGATCAAGCTGCCGATGTGGCCAGTTCCGGCGACCATGCAGACCTTTGTCGTGCTGTCGATCGGGGCCGCCTATGGCTTGCGGCTGGGCGTGGCAACGATGCTGGGCTATCTGCTGCTGGGTTTGGCGGGCGCAGATATCTTTACCAGCTCAAGCGCGACATCAAACGGCTGGTCCTACATGATCGGCGCCACCGGTGGTTATCTGGTCGGGTTCTTGGTGGCCACAGCACTGATGGGCATGCTGGCCCGGCGCGGCTGGGATCGGACCGTTGGCAAGATGGCGCTGGCGATGCTGATCGGCAATGTCGTGATTTACGCCTTTGGCCTGCCATGGATGGCGTGGCTGTTTGCTGCAGATAAGGGCATGGCCTGGGTGATGCAGTGGGGGCTGACCAACTTTCTGGTGTTTGATGCCCTGAAACTGGCACTGGCCGCACTGCTTTTCCCAGCCATCTGGGCGCTGGTGGGCAAGGCCCGTACCTAAGACAAGAGCGGGGCGCGGGCTGATGCTTGCGCCCCGAGCTTTCCGTCAGGACAGTTTGTCAGGCAAGGCAGACATAAGGGTCGGGACGTCCGGCACGAAACTGTAGAAGTCCCGGAATGACGGCTTGATAAACCCCTGGCTGATCATATGCTCGATCAGCACATTAAGCGGATCCCAGTAGCTGTTGATATTCAATATGAAAACAGGCTTTTCATGCAGGGATAGCTGACGCCATGTCAGTACCTCGAACAACTCATCCAGCGATCCGGCACCGCCCGGCAGGGTCACGACGGCATCCGCATTCATGAACATGACCTTCTTGCGTTCATGCATGGACTCAGTCACGACAAAGCTGGTCAGGTCGCGTTTGCCGACCTCGGCCTGCAAAAGATGCGTGGGAATAACACCGAATGTCTCACCCCCGGCGGCCTGGACCGCGCGCGCGGTGCGCCCCATCAGCCCGACATCCCCAGCACCGTAAACCAAGCGATATCCGTTTGTTGCAAGGGCTGTGCCAAGTTCCTCGGCCGCAGTAGCATAGGCGGGGGAGCCGCCATCGCGGGACCCGCAAAAGACACAGATGGATTTGACTGAAGGGGCGGGGGACACAGGCAACCAATGCCTCCTTACTTGTAAAGATTAATGATTTGGCCCATTTTGGCAGACAAACGGGCCGTTCGCGAGGGGAAACTGACGGCCCTCTGCAAAAACACAAGCGCGGACGACAGGCAATGAGTAACGAGACAGACCAACAGACCGATCCGGCCGAAGGGCGCAAGAAAGGCGGTTTTCTCTGGATATTATTGGGGGGTGTCGCCATCGCCGGTGTGGCGGGCTGGGGTGCGTTGCAATGGTCCAACCCGCCCGATCCATTGGGGTTGCCTGACATCCTGAGCGAAGAAGAATTGCAGGATGAGATTGACGGCGGTGATGATACCGCTGAACCCGCAGATAGTGCTGACAATCAAGACGGCGACCCGTTGGAAGAAACCGCCGTTGCCTCCGCGGGGGCGGCCATTGGGGTATCTGCCTATGGCGTGATGAGCCGCGATGCCTCTGACATAGCACTGGAAGAGGCTCCGGACCCGGAGGCCAGCACTGAAGATAGCGCTTCGGCTGCTGAGGCGGATGAACCGGCGCCTGATGCGGGCAATTCTGTCGACCAGCCATCCGACGATCAACCAGTTGAAGAGGATCTGACGGAGGACACACCAACTGATGATGCGGCCCGTGATACTGCATCAGTCCCCGATGCAACACCAACAGACAGCGCAACACCTGCCAGCGATGCAACCGCTATTGCAGAGACTGCCGAAGCTGCTGAGGCACCAGATCAGGCCGATGCCCCGGTCGCCACTGAGCAAACGGATGCTGCTGACAATGCAGATACCAGCGCAGCGACCAATACGCCTGAAGCGCAGGTTATCGGCGGCGGCCCGGAAGAAGAAGCGGCGGATGCGGGGGACGCAGATACTTCTGCGGATACCGCCTCAGAACCTGCGATACCTGCACAGGACGCAGTTGCAGAGGCACCGGACCAGACTGGTCCATTCGAAACAGCCGAGGCTACGCCAGCCCCCGATGCGCCAGAGGCTGATCTGACGCAGGCTGCTGCGGATACCGAAGCCGGACAAGCGGAAGCAGCAGATCTGCCTGCCGAAGATGAACCTGCGCAAGTCGCTGCAGATACCGCCGCCGATGACGAGGCCGAACAGGTGGCTGAAAGCACCTCGGTTGAGCCAGCTGAAGAGTCGGATACCGCCGAAGCAGTTGCAACCGTGGCTGAGAAACCCGCGACCCCGCCGACAACCAGCACAAGCGACCCCGATTTGCCGACATTTGACCTGGTGCGGATCGACCCCGCAGGCGGCGGGCTGGTCGCAGGGCGGGCAACACCCGGTACGACGGTGCGTGTCCTGGTGGACGGCCAGGAAATCGGCACCGCTGCGGTGAGCGCTAAGGGAGAGTTCGTTGCCTTTGTGCAGACGCCTGCAAAAGATGAGGGGCAGTTACTCTCCCTTGCCGCCTTGGATGCAACCGGGGCCATGATGAACAGCGAAGAGCAAATTCTGGTGCTGCCATCCGCCGCCCAGATCGAAAGTGATGTCGGCATCGCGCCAGCGCTTTTCCGGGCCAAATCTGATGGTGTGCGCCCCATGCAGCCTGCAGGGCTTGGGAAAGTCGACAATGTCACGCTCGACGTGATCAGTTATGACGAGGAAGGTCAGGTCTTCCTGTCTGGTCGCGCCCCGAAAGAGCAAGACATTCGAATCTACGTTGACCAGAAGCCGATCATTGATGTTCGCAGCCAACTTGACGGCAGTTGGGAAACCCGCCTTCCGGGTGTTGATGAGGGGCGCTATGTCCTGCGTGTTGATGCACTGAACGAGGACGGCACCGTATCCAGCCGTGTCGAAAGCCCGTTCCAGCGGGTCTATCCCACCGCCGAGCAGCGCAAGCTGGGGCAGGTGACTGTCCAGCCCGGGCATACGCTGTGGGTGCTGGCACAGGAACGCTATGGCAGCGGCTTTCAGTACACCCAAATTTTTGCCGCCAACCGCGAGTTGATCCGCAATCCCGACCTGATCTATCCCGGCCAAATTTTCGAGTTGCCCGAAGAGGCGCAGGCCGAACAGCAACAGGAAGGGCAGTAGGCTGGACCTTAGCCCCGCTCTGACCTACATCAGCCCGGCATAACAGCGGAACAGCAATCCATGAGTTCTAAGCCCACCGGCGCGGAAGCCCGGCGCAGCGGCTGGCGTACAATCCGCCGCGTCGCCCCCTATTTCTGGCCCGCAGGCCGCCGAGATTTGCGCCTGCGCGTTGTCTTCTCGATGATCTGCCTGGTGCTGGCGCAACTGGCAACGCTGTTCATACCCTACGCTTTTGGCGAGGTGGTTGATGCGCTGACGCCCGCGGGCGATACCGGCGCGACGGATGTATCATTCCTGCTGATCTCCTCGGCGGTCGGGTTGGTTGTGGCGTATGGTCTGATCCGTCTGGCCTCTGTCGGCCTGAACCAGTTGCGCGACGCTTTGTTTGCCCGCGTTGGCCAGAACGCCCTGCGCCGTTTGGCGCTTGAGACCTTCCGACATATCCACGCGCTTTCGATGCGGTATCACATCACCCGCAAGACGGGCGGTCTTTCGCGGATTGTTGAGCGCGGCGTCAAAGGTGTCGAGTTTCTGCTGCGTTTCCTTTTGTTTTCCACCGGTCCGCTGGTGCTGCAATTGGCGGCGATTTGTGCGGTTTTTGTGGTGCTTTATGGCTTCAGCTACGCAGCGATTATTGCCGTCACGATCATACTCTATGTCTGGTTCACATTTGCGGTCACGGAGTGGCGGGTGAAAATCCGCCGCAAAATGAACGAAGAGGATACAAACGCCAATCAGAAGGCGATTGATAGCCTGCTGAACTTTGAAACGGTTAAGTATTTCAGCGCCGAGGAACGGGAGGCCGCACGATACGATGCTTCCATGGCTGGCTATGAGACGGCAGCGGTCAAAACCTCCTACTCCCTTGGGTTTCTGAATTTCGGGCAGTCGGTCCTGATCACAGGCGGTCTGGTTGCAGTGATGATCATGGCGGCCCGCGCCGTCCAGACCGGACAATTTACGGTGGGGGATTTCGCCGCTATCAATGCCTATGTCATCCAGATCACCATGCCGCTGAACTTTCTGGGAACGGTTTACCGAGAGATCCGTCAGGCGCTGGTCGATATGGGCGATATGTTCGATCTGCTTGAGGAAGAGACGGAAGTCGCTGACAAGCCGGATGCCACAGCATTGCAGGTGAGAGGCGGGGCCATCGAGTTCGAGCATGTCCGCTTTGGCTATGATGCCGACCGGGTCATCCTTTATGATCTGCATCTGGAGATTTCGCCTGGCCAGACGGTGGCGGTGGTCGGCCCCTCAGGCTCCGGCAAGTCGACCATCGGGCGGCTGCTGTTCCGCTTTTATGACATCTGGGAAGGGTCCGTTAAGATTGACGGTCAGGACCTGCGCCATGTCACACAGGCCAGCCTGCGCAGCCAGATCGGTGTCGTTCCGCAGGACACGGTGCTGTTCAATGACACGATCGGCTACAATATCGGCTATGGCCGCCCCGGTGCCAGTCAGGCAGATATCGAAGATGCTGCCCGCTCCGCCCGCATCCATGACTTTATCAAAGGTCTGCCTGAGGGGTATGAAACAGTTGTTGGAGAGCGCGGACTGAAATTGTCAGGCGGTGAAAAACAGCGTGTCGGCATCGCCCGCACCCTGCTGAAAGACCCGCCGATCCTGCTACTGGACGAGGCAACCTCGGCGCTGGACACGGAGACTGAGCGGGGCATTCAGGACAGCCTGCGCGAAATGGGGCAGGGCCGCACCGTGATCACCATTGCCCACCGATTGTCGACGGTGGTCGATGCCGACAAGATCGTCGTGCTGGAAAAAGGCCGTGTGATCGAAACCGGCACCCATGACACCCTGTTGACCAAAGGCGGTCGCTATGCGCGGATGTGGGCGACGCAGCAATCCGAGGCGGAACACCCGCTGGAAGACACCGCGTGATTGATGCGAAGACATTGAAACTTAAAACCCTGTCGAAGCAGTCCGAAGTATCGCGCCGCCTCCAGACGATACCTGGCGTTGGCCCGTTAACGGCAATGGCGGTCGAAGCCTTTGCACCGCCCATGAACCGCCCCGGGTTTACCGGAGAGTGATTGGTTCAAAGGTGAGCCTTATGACAAAGAAGAAACATACCCCCGCTTATCCGGCCGAGCTGCGTGAACGCGGCATCCGGCTTTTCCGCG
>NZ_JBTLNE010000066.1:0-19152 GCF_054457435.1 Halovulum sp. GXIMD14793
TCCCGAATATCCAGTGATAGCGATTTGCCCATGTTCCACCTCCAAATATAGTGAATCACAAAATCCGCATCGTGGGAATCCCACCGATTCAGATTTCAAGGACGGCGCTCTAGCGCAATCAAATAGCGGGCTTCATGTGTGGCTTGCGTTTAGACACTGCCTGACGCTTCAGGCGTCGCGGTCCATGATCCACTGAACCGCTGGATCAGCCTGAAACCGCCATTTTCGCAATGGGCCTGCCATGACGTTCAGGTAGTACATCTCGAACCCATATGGCGTGCCGCAGGGGTGGTGACCCCGGGGGACCAGCACGACATCGCCGTCTTTGACGGCCATGGTTTCGTCCAGGCTGCCATCCTCGGTATAGACGCGCTGGATGCCAAACCCGCCCTTTGGGTTCAGGCGGTGATAGTAGCTTTCTTCCAGATAGGTGATGCGGGGGAAATCATCCTCATCATGGCGATGGCTGGGATAGCTGGACCAGTGGCCGTTGGGTGTGAACACCTCTGTCACCAGCAGGCTGTCGCAGTAGTCTTCGCCTTCCATCGCGATATTGTTGATAAAGCGGGTGTTCGTGCCCTTGCCGCGTTCGGTCAGGGTGATCCCGTCCGGTCCGATCCGCCGGGCCTGATGACCGCCCTGGCCCGGTGCCGTGCAGACCGCGATTGTGCAGTCGGTCGCAGCCACGGCCTGCCAATCGGTCCCGTTTGGCAGGTAAAGGCAATGCGGCGGCGTTTTTTCAAACACATCCATGCGGTCGCCCAGCACGCCCCACGCCTGCCCGGCGCCAGTGATTTCGGCCTTGCCTTCGACCATGACAAGGATCACCTCACGATCGCCCGTTGCCTCAGCCGCGGTTTCGCCAGCCTTCAGGTGATAAAGACCGAAACCCACATATTGCCACCCCGCCCGCTCTGGCGTAATGTTATGCACCTTGCCGTGCGCGGCGGTCGGCTTGCGAAGAAGATCAGTCATGGCTTGGGAACCTTTCGTTATGCGCTTTGGCGCTGGCACAGCGCATCAAGGGCTGCGTTCAGCCGGGCCTGATCCCAGCCGTCATCAATCGCCTGTCGCAGGATATCGGCCTGAGTTTGCGGAGCGTTGCCGCCAACGGGCGGGTCGGTGTCCAGATTGGTCGGAAAGGAATATCCCTCTGCCGTTGCACCGATCGCGGCGGCCAGTTCGGCGTCATTCAGACGCTGCCCGGTCAGCGCCGGAAACACCGCCCGACACATTGCATCATGATCGACGGCTTCCATCGCCCGCCCGAACGCCGATGAAACCTGCAAAAGATTGACCATCCGGTGGATATCGGCGCTGCGGTTTTCGCCGGCCGCATGAAACAGCGCAGGATTAAAGAAAACCGCATCCCCCTTGCTAAGGGGCAGTTGCACGCAAGTCTCTTCGAAATATGCGGCAAACGCCTTGTCGTGAAACGCAAGATAGCCCGGGCCGTAAAGTTGCGAAAACGGCAGTAACTTGGTCGGACCGCTTTCCAGCGGCATGTCCACATGTGCGATGGCACCCTGCAGCGTCAGGCTGGCGGTTAACTGGTGCGCGTGCGCGGGAAACCGGGCGCTTACCTCTGCGGTCTGAAAACCAAGGTGGTAATCGCGATGCGCCTGCTGGGCCTTGCCCCCGGGCCGCACCTGATTGACCTGTGCGGTCATCTGGTAATGCGGGCCAAGCCATGCCTCACATGCCGCAGCAACCGATATGTTCCCGAAGTAGAGTGCAAAGCCCTCAGGATCGCGCAGGCAGTGTTTCTGCAGCGCATTCCAGATGCGGTCATTTGCGCCCGAGGCCGCAAAATGGTCACCTTTGCCCGCATTGACCTGCTGCTCTTCGGCGATGATCGCGGTGAACACATCCGTTGCGCGGTCGATAACTGACCGATCCGGATAGGCCTGCTTCAGAGCAATCACCCCGGCAGAGTTGCGCAGGACATGACCCCATTCCGTCAACAGTTTGCGACGCGTCGCTGCATCCTTAAGCATCGGGCGCAAAACGGCCATGTCATAGACCGGCACATTCTTTTCGACAGCCGCCGCAAGTGGCACATCTGCGGTGTTCAGGCTTTGCGCTGTCAACGCCCTGAAAGCATCCAAATCGCATGACCCGTGATCATAATACCCGGCAGTTTCAGACGTCTGATGCCGCATCAGCGCAACCTCCCTTTTTGTCGCCCGCTTAGGTCGCGATTGCCAGACCCGCCTTTGCGCAGACATCGACGATATGCGCGTATCCCATGCGGGAATATTCATATGGCGGGGCCTTGGCCGGGTCCTGTTCTGCCTCGACCACGATCCAGCCCTCATACTCCATGGCCTTCAGCGCATCTGTGACGGCCTGAAAACCAATGCAGCCATCGCCCGGTACGGTGAACGCCCCGGCAATCACGGCATCCAGGAAGGAGCGGTTGTTGGCGCGGACATCGCTGACCACATCGGGGCGAATATCCTTGAAATGCACATGGTGCACCCGGTCGCCCCAGCGGTTCAGCGTGGCCATCACATCGCCGCCGCCAAACAAAAGATGCCCGGTATCAAAGCACAGGCGCAGCTCGGGGCCGGAGCCTTCCATCAGCCAGTTCACATCATCTTCGCTTTCGATGATGGAGCCCATATGATGATGATATGCCATCGGCATGCCCTGATCCGCCATCCACTTGGCCAGCTCGGTCAGTTTTGCGCCATAGGCCAGAACGTCATCCCGCGACAGTTTGGGGCGATTATTGACCGGCACATCCATCTGGCCCTGCACGGTGTTGGAGCATTCGGCATAAACGATGCACGGGCTATTCAGGGCGACAAACTGCGCAACCTGCTGACTGACGGCAGCTTTTTCGGCGGCAAAGTCATTGACCAATGACGCGCCAGAGCACCATCCGCCGCAGAGCGCGATGTCATAGGTTTCCAGATAACCGCGCAGCCCGTCCGTGTCCTGTGGCATCCGCTGGCCGCGTTCGACACCGGTATAGCCGATCTCACGCGCTTCTTTCAGCGCCTGTTCCATGGTGAAATCCGTCGTGATGTCGGGCAGATCGTCGTTTTGCCATGCAATCGGGGATATGCCGATTTTTACGCTCATTGCTCGTTTCTTTCTTTCAGAGCCGCTTCATAGGCGGCGCGCTTTTCATTGACCTCTGACCGGGTTGAGACCTCGGGCACGCCAACCTCCCACCAGGTGCCGCCATGCTCGGTCGAGGGGTAAGGGTCGGTGTCGATCACAACCACATAAGGCCCCATGATGCCGTGCCGTTTGGCAAGGGCGGCTTCAAGGTCGGCGATACCGGACACCTTGACCGCCGTTGCCCCCATCGAGGCCGCATGTGCGGCAAAGTCGATCGCGGAGGGTGTTTCATGAACTGCATGATCCAGAAGGTTGTTAAACTCCGCCCCGCCGGTGCCCATTTGCAAGCGGTTGATGCAGCCAAAACCACGGTTATCGGTGACAACCACAGTGAAGTTGATGCCCATCATCGCCGCTGTAGCCATCTCGGAATTGGCCATCATATAGGTGCCATCACCGGTAAAGCAGATCACGTCACGGTCCGGCTGGGCCATCTTGATGCCCATGGCCCCGGCGATCTCATAGCCCATGCAGGAAAACCCGTATTCCATGTGATAGCTGCCAGGTCGGCCCGCTTTCCAAAGCTTGTGCAGCTCTCCGGGCATTGTGCCTGCAGCGCACATAACGACGGTATCCGGGCCAGCCCCGCGCTGAACCGCGCCCACAACCTGCATATCGGTGGGCAGCTGGTTGCCATCGGCCGGGGCATTGGTCAGCGGGTCAACCTTGGAGAACCAATCCGCCTTGGCTGCAGCAACATCGCCCGGGGCTTTGTGGTCGGTCAGCGCTGCGCCAAGGGCCTGCAATCCGCGCAACGCGTCGGCCAACAGCGGTTCCGCCCCGTGTTTGGCGGCATCATGCGGGGCGACGTTCAGGCAGATCATGCGCCGGTCGGGGTTCTTGAACAGACCCCAGCTGCCAGTGGTGAAATCCTGCAATCGGGTGCCAACCGCCAGCACAAGGTCTGCCGCCTCACACCGGTCATTGGCCGGGGCACCGCCGGTGACACCAATCGGACCAAGGTTCAGTGGATGATCCCAAGGCAGGACCGATTTGCCCGCCTGCGTTTCCGCAACGGGGATATTCGCCTGCTCGACCAAATCACGCAAAGCTTCGGTCGCGCCGGAATAATGCACGCCGCCGCCCGCGATGATCACCGGAGTTTTCGCCGCACGTATTGCAGCAATCGCATTGTCCAGTTCCACCTGATCCGCACCGATCCGGCGTTGCCGCCAGACGCGCGGCTCAAAAAAGCTGACCGGATAGTCATACGCCTCGGCCTGCGTGTCCTGACAAAAGGCCAGTGTGACCGGTCCGCAATCGGCAGGATCGGTCAGAACCCGCATTGCGCGCGGCAGGGCGGTCAACAAATGCTCAGGCCGTGAAATGCGGTCAAAATAGCGGCTGACCGGGCGGAAGCAGTCATTGGCGCTGACCGTCCCGTCGGTAAAATCCTCGATCTGTTGCAACACTGGGTCAGGCCCGCGTGAGGCAAACACATCCCCCGGAACAAACAGCACCGGCAGGCGGTTCACATGTGCAAGGGCCGCTGCCGTCACCATATTGGTCGCCCCCGGCCCGATGGAGGAGGTTACCGCCATTGCCTGTTTGCGGCCCGACTGCTTGGCATACGCAATCGCCGCATGGGCCATGGTCTGTTCGTTATGGCCACGATAGGTCAGCAGCGTATCCTGTGCGTGATACAGCGCCTCCCCCAGACCGGCGACATTGCCATGACCGAAGATGGCCCAGATACCGGCCATGAACCGGTCGCCATCCTCGTTCATTTGCGCGGACAGATACCGCACCATGGCCTGCGCGGCCGTCAAACGGATCGTTTTCGACATCGCAATCACTTCCTTTGAGTTCCCGCAGGTCGCAAATTGCACGGCCCGCCCTGATCTTTCAGACAGTTCCGCCCAGCGAACCTTCGAGTTGTGCCATCTCCTGACCGCCGGCCATCATGTCCTGCAATTCCTCGGGGCTGATCTCGCCGCGTTTGGCGGTGCCAAGCGTCTTGCCGCGGTTCAGCACGGTAAAGCGGTCCCCCACAGCCAGCGCATGGCGGACGTTATGGCTGATGAAAACCACGCCGACACCCTGATTGCGCACCTTGTCGATGGTTGCCAGCACGTTCGAGGTCTGGCGCACCCCAAGGGCAGAGGTCGGCTCGTCCAGGATCAGCACTTTTGCACCGAAATAGACCGCGCGTGCGATGGCCACCGTCTGACGTTCCCCGCCCGACAAGGTGCCCACAGCCTGATCCGGCCCACGCAGGTTGATGCCCATCCTGCGCATCTCATCCATGGTAACCTGATTGGCCGTCTTGGTATCAAAGCGCTTGAATGGCCCCGATCCCTTTGTCGGCTCCCGCCCCATGAAGAAATTGCGGGTCACGCTCATCAGCGGGATCATCGCAAGATCCTGGAACACCGTGGCAATACCCGCCTCCATCGAGTCGCGGGGCGTGTTGAAGCTCATGGGGCGACCTTCGAAAAAGATCTCCCCCTTGGTTGGCTTATGCACACCGGACATGGTCTTGATGAAGGTGGATTTGCCCGCACCATTATCGCCCAGCAGGCAATGACACTCCCCTGGGCGCACATCGAAAGAGACACCGGCCAAGGCAATGATGTTGCCGAAGTGCTTTTCGATATCCTTCATCTGCACGATGGGTTCGGCATCGGTGGGGTCATCATGGTGAAACTTGCTGTCAGTGGTCATGTCAGCGCTCCCCCGTCACACGTTTGCGTATGGCGTTGTTGAACAGAACCGCGATCAGCAACATGCCGCCCAGGAAGACCTGGAACCAGTCCTGATCAAAATCGGTATAGGTCAGGCCGATAACCACCATGCCAAAGATGATCGAGCCGAAAAACGCCCCGATAGCCGAACCATATCCGCCGGTCAGCAAACAGCCCCCGATGACGGCGGCGATGATCGCCTCGAATTCCTTTTGGAACCCGCGCCGCGCATCGGTTGATCCGGCATCCAGCACAGTGATGATCGCCACCAGCGCGGCACAACAGGCCGTGACCATAAACAATGAGATTTTGACCGAACGCACCGGCACACCAGAGTTGGAGGCCGCATTCGCATCCCCGCCCGCAGCAAATATCCAGTTGCCCACCGGTGTGCGCAAAAGGACATAGGTAGCCAGCAGTGCGATCACCACGAACCACAGAATTTCAACCGGAATACCCGGAACTTTCGGATTGCCGTTCTTGAACGTATCGACCAGCCCGTGTTCCGCCAGCCAGGCGAACAGGCCCGTGAAAGCATCCCCCGAGAAGAACGGTGCCAGCCAGTCGCCTTCGACCGCTTCGCGCGTGCCGCGCAACTGGGTCGAGCCGCCAGTTGCGGCCTTCAGGCCCACAAGCGACAGGCCCCGCAGGATAAACAGAAATGCCAGCGTGACGATAAAGGACGGAAGGCCGGAGCGTATCACAATATTGCCGTTGATGGCCCCGACGCAGGCCGCAAAGACAAAGGTCAGCGGGATAGCTGCCACCAGCGGCAGGTTCCAGTTGACGATACAGGCGCCAAAGAACAGACCCGCAAAGGCGACCATCGACCCGATGGACAGGTCAAACTCACCACCGATCATCAGCATCGCTGCACCAATGGCCAGAATGCCAAGCTGTGCAGCGGGCGTCATGAAGTTCATGATGCCCGAAACCGTGAACATCGCGCTGTCCGCGGTGATCAAAAAGAAGATTGTAACCAGAACAACGCCCGCAATCGCGCCAAGTTCCGGTCGTTTCAGAAGCCGAGAGACCAAGCCTTCGCTTTTGACCCTCTCATCGGCGGCAGGCGTATCGTTCGGCATGGCCGGTGCTCCTGTCATTGTTCAATACTGGGAAAAGGGGCGCCGCGATGCGACGCCCCCGCAGGCAGCAAGATTTAGCGAATGCCTTTTGCCGACAGTTCGATCACCTGACCGGCTTTGTCCGCTGTGATCAGGTTCGGGCCAGACGGCACGTTGCCACCGGGCATCAGACCATATTTCGCATGGTTGGCCAGGAAGACGACCGGCAGGTAACCCTGCAGGAACTGTTGCTGATCAATGGCAAAGGCCGCGTCACCATCAACGATCGACTGCAGGAAGTTGGCCGACAGATCGAACGAGGCCACCTGCACGTCACGGCCAGAGGCTTTCGCCGCTGCAACAGCAGGTTCACCGGCCAGGCTGGCACCCAGCGCCATAACGGTGTCGATGTCTTCGTCCGACGCCAACGCAGCGGAAACCTTGGCTTCGATTTCAGCTGGGTCGTTGGTGGTTGGCAGAACGGTGACATCATTTCCAAAACCATCAGCGAAGCCTTGGCAGCGCATATCAAGTGCGACGTTGCCAACCTCGTGGTTCACGCACAGACCTTTGCTGCCACCCATCTCAGCCAGCTTTTTGCCTGCGGCAAGACCTGCGTCATATTCGGACTGACCGACATGCAGCGCTGCGCCAAGGCTTTCTGCCACATCAGAACCGGAGTTCATCGAGATAACCGGAATACCGGCCTCTGCCGCGCGCTTGATTGAGGGGCCAAGCGCATCGCCATCGGGGATGGAGACGACAATGCCGTCAGGCTCCTGGTTGACCGCAGCGTCAATCAGCTGCGACATCGCCACCATGTCAAAGGTCTCTGGCGCACGGTAATCTACATCGGCACCGGTATGCTCGGCCGCCAGTTCAACGCCGTTTTTCACAACCGACCAGAACGGGTCATTTGCCTGGCCATGGCTGACCACGATGATGTTTTGTGCCATTACGGGCGCTGCCACGGCCATCGCCGCCGCTGCCAGTGCGCCTTTTACAAACTTCTTCATTGGTTCCTCCCATTTGAAGTCTTGTTAATCTGTGCGGCCCAACGGGCCTCGTTCACCCGGTTGCCCCGGATATCTGTTTTGCGCAGATCTGCGGCTTACCCCACATCTGCCAGGTTTACGGTCTGTCCGCCTTGCGCGGACTGTGTTGCGGCCTCGGCCATGCGCAAAGCGTCGACACCATCTTTCAATGTGACCGGCATGGGCGCACCTGTCTTCAGCGCATCCACGAATGACGCCCATTCCGCCTGATAGGCGGGCATATAGCGTTCAAGAAAGAAATAGGTCGGTTTTGCGCCGGTCACACCGTCTGCGGTTGATTTTATAACGGTGTTCTCCAGCATGTTCTGCGCTTGCAGCAGGCCCTCTGACCCCAAAAGCTCTATCCGCTGATCATAACCATACGCCGCCCGCCGCGAATTCTTGATCACAGCGATACGCCCATCTGCATAGGTCAGCGTGACGACCGCCGTGTCCACATCACCTGCAGCCCCAATGGCCGGATCAACCACCGAGGACCCCTTGGCCGTTACACTGACAGGCGCATCGCCCATGATGAAGTTCACCATGTCGAAATCATGGATCATCATATCCCGGAACAAACCGCCAGAGACCTTAATATAGTCAACCGGCGGCGGGGCCGGATCGAATGACGTGATCGAAAGCAGTTCCGCCTTGCCGATCTCACCAGCCTGCAAAGCGGTCTTAAGCGCGCCGAAACTGGGGTCAAAGCGCCGGTTAAAGCCGATCATGACCGGCTGTCCGGTAGTCTCAACGCTGGCCTGACAGGCCATGGCGCGTTCAAGGCTCAGATCAACAGGCTTTTCACACAATACGGCCTTGCCAGCCTTGGTCGCCGCCTCGATCAGATCGGAATGCGTGTCGGTCGGGGTCGCGATCAGTACGGCGTCAATCTCGGGGTCCGCAAGAATGTCATCGGATGTCCGTGCTTTGGTTCCGAACTCTGCAGCAAGCTTTTCGGCATTCTCTGAAAAAGCGTCTGATACAGCGCATAGCATGCTGCTATGGTGCGCAGAAATCGTGCGTGCATGTACATTCCCGATCCGCCCTGCACCCAGCAAACCAACTTTGAGCATCTGTCTCGAATCCTTGTTTCGCACGCCAGCATGCCAACTATTGCAACCGGTTGCAATAGTCAAAGCACGACGAAATCTGCGCCCCTGAACGATGGGCTGACCCCGCCACGACAGACAAGGGTTGATAAGTGCGGCAAGCCTGTTACCACTTCGCGCAGGATGACCTTGACCACTGAAACAGTTGCAGCACTTGCCCCTGATCAGGCCTCTCTCAAAGCGGCCTCAAAGCTGATGAGTGCTGCAAAATGGCCGGTGCGGGAAGCGGACGCGAACGCGAACCTTGTCTGGGGCGAATGTCAGGGGTCCGGTGCAAACCCTTACCGGACGGTTTTTGACCTTACCGATCAGGGCTATAAATGCACCTGCCCGTCGCGAAAATTCCCCTGCAAGCATGCCCTGGCATTGATGTGGATGTATGCCGAGGCTCCGGCTGAGTTCGATGCAGGAAGCGTGCCCGAATGGGTCAATGACTGGCTTGGGCGGCGGCGCAAGACCGGCGGACCAAAGGCAGAGACATCGACCGAAGGCAAAAGCCTTGCTGAGGCACGCGCAGCCGAGCCTGAAAAGCCAGAGGACCCCAAGGCCATCGCCCGCCGCAAAGCCGCGGCAAAAAAACGTGCGGCCGAGACTGAGGTCATCCGCCTTGGTGCCATGGATGACCTTGAGAATTGGATCGCGGACCAGCTGCGCAATGGTCTTGGCACCCTTCTTAACGATCTTTCGGCGCGCTGCCGTGCGATTGCCGCGCGGATGATTGATGGCAAGGCCGGGGCGCTGGCAGGTCAAATTGACGAAATTCCCGCCCGCATCATGGCATTGCCGGGCGAAGAGCGGCTGGATGCGCTGGTCAGCCAGCTAAGTAAACTGGTGATCCTGGCCCGCGCCTACCGTTCCGATAGCACAGCACCAGATATCCGCCGTGCCGTTGGAACGGCAGAAAAACGAGAGGCGGTGCTTGAGCATCCCGATGCCCTGCGCCTCAAAAGCCATTGGGAAGTCGCCGGAGAACGGATCGTCACGCGGCGCGATGATCTGGTCTCGCAATCCACCTGGTTGATGAACCTGCGCGATGAGGGCCCGCGTTTCGCGCTGTTGCTGGACTTTTTCTCGATCACGGCCGGGCGGCGCAGTGGCGCTTTTGCCAGCGGTGAGCAGTTCGAGGCAGAGCTGGTGTTCTATCCCGGACAGGCACCGCTGCGGGCCGTGCTAAACGACCGCGCCGGGTGCAG
Source organism: Halovulum sp. GXIMD14793 (assembly GCF_054457435.1). Lineage (NCBI taxonomy): Bacteria > Pseudomonadati > Pseudomonadota > Alphaproteobacteria > Rhodobacterales > Paracoccaceae > Halovulum > Halovulum sp. GXIMD14793. The sequence continues at coordinate 10,220 of NZ_JBTLNE010000066.1, forward strand.
CCGCGCGCCCTGGCCGACACCGAACCCAACACCGCTGGCGGATGCCGCCGCTTTTGAGAGCCAGATACCATGGAGCGAAGAGGCCCCGATATTGCTGCCCGAAGGCCGGATCGCCAAGGCGGCCAACAATGCGCCCTGGTGGATCGCGGCAAAGGGAGGCCTGACCCTGCCTGTGGATCAGATGCCGCCTGTGGCGCTTGAGGGCATGTTGCTGGAAAAGACGACTGCACTTTGGGACGGGGCACGCCTGTCGATCCTGTCGGCGCAGACGAAATGGGGCCGTGTGTCGCTGGATGGATAAGATGCTGTCTGACATTGAGGCGCTTAAAGCCCGCTGGATGACAGGTGCCGATACCGCGGGCGCAGGCCCGGAGGACTGGCAAGACATGGACCCCCTGGCGCAGCTTGCCCTTGCCGGGCAGTTCACCCGCATCGCAACCCGTCCCGGTGACGCCAGCAAGACCAGCGTGCGGCCCGAGCTGCCTTCGCTGGCGCTGCCACCACTTGCAGACGAACATCGACCATTGCTGCGCAGAGCGCTGGAAAGCAAGGAGGTTGAGGGCATCGACCTTGTGACCCTGCTGGCCACGCGCGGATATTGCGTCAATCCGTTGGATTGGATGCCCAAACGCAACGACGCAAGCCTGCCGCCGCTTTATACCCCGTGGCGCGACTGGCTGGAAGGCGGCGGTACCGAGGCAGGGCTTTCAGCGGAAACCTGGGACGATCAGCCACCGCATTCCCGCTATGTCGATCTTGAGGGCCTCCACCGCGCTGATCCCGATGCCGCCCGGACCCTGATCGCGGGGGTTGCCCCTACAGTCGCAGCAGATCAGCGCTTGCGGCTGCTGGACTGCCTGCGCCCGGCGCTGACCAGTGCGGATGTCCAGCTGCTGGAAATCTTTCTAACGGACCGATCCTCCAAGGTGCAGGCGCTGGTCAAAACCCAGCTGGCCCGGCTTGGGCGACTGTCTGAGGACGAAGATGCCGAGGCGGCGGCCGAAGTCCCCGATTATCTGCAATCTCAAAAGTCCGGGATCCTGTCACGCAAGGTTGTTGTGACCGGCCGCAAGCTGAAAACCGACGCACAGCGCAGACGGCGGCGCGATATTCTGAGCCGACTGTCGCTTGACCGTCTTTCGGCTGCGCTTGACATGACACCGGATGAGTTCATCGAACGGTGGGACTTTGGCGAAGCCAATGACGAAGTTAACGCCATTGTTGCCGCTACTGGCACGGATACGCAGGTGGAACGGCTGCTAGAACGCTCTATTGCGCAGGCGGACCCGACGCCCTATCTGCTGCTGGAGCGGCTTTCGCCGGAACAACGCATGACCATTGGTCTGGGCATTCTGGCCAAAGATGATTGGCGCCTTGAGACCGCCCGGCAATGGCTGAACAAACCCGATGGCACAGCGCCGTTAACGGCGCTGCCAGCCAAGCTGATCCCCGAGCTGATCAAGCAGATCAACAATGACGCGGCAGCTGACCATCAGATCGGCAGCGTGCTGACTTATCTTGGCATGTTGCTGGATCGGGCGGCTGCCGCTGCCTTGCTGGAAAAGCTTACGCAAGCGGGTCTTCTGCTTGTTGACCCCCGTCTTACCCTGTTGCGCCTGAATGCGGCCCTTTGAAGGAAATTCCGATGTCTGACATGCTCCGCCGTCCTGCCGAAGAAACCTATGCTGCCGAACTGGCCGCTCTGAAAGCCGGGGATGACGCGCCCAAGCCGGAGGGCTGGGCGCTGTCACCGCAAGCGGCGGTCACCTATCTGATGGGCGGCAAAGCCAAGGACGGGACCGAGATAACCGCGAAATATGTTGGCCAGAAACGGCTGATTGAGACCGCTGTCGCAACCCTGGCAACCGACCGTGCGCTATTGCTGTTGGGCGTGCCTGGCACGGCCAAATCCTGGGTGTCAGAGCATATCGCCGCCGCCGTTTCAGGCGATTCCACCATGGTCATCCAATGCACCGCCGGGACCGATGAAAACCAAGTGCGGTATTCGTGGAACTACGCACAGCTTCTGGCCAATGGGCCCAGCCGCGATGCGTTGGTCCCGACCCCGCTGTTTCGCGCCATGGAACAGGGCAAGACCTGCCGGCTTGAGGAACTGACCCGCATGGGGTCGGACGTGCAGGATACCCTGATCACCGTTCTTTCGGAAAAGATGCTGCCAATCCCGGAACTGAATGACGCAGTCTATGCCACACGCGGCTTTAACGTGATTGCCACCGCCAATGACCGGGACAAGGGGGTGAATGACCTGTCTGCCGCCCTGAAACGCCGGTTTAATGTCGTGGTCCTGCCGCTGCCCGACGATATGGACGAAGAAATCGCCATCGTAACCAAGCGCGTGGGCGAAATGGCTACCTCGCTTGAGCTGGCCGCGCCGAAAAACGTGCAGGAAGAGGTGGCGCGCGTGCTCTCCATCTTCCGCGAATTGCGTCAGGGGGAAACGCTGGATGGCAAGACAACGCTCAAGTCACCCTCCGGCACACTGTCCACCGCCGAGGCAATCGCCGTTGTGGTCGGCGGGTTGTCCCATGCAACTTTCTTTACCAAAGGCGACCTGTCCGTCGAAGGGCTGGCACCTTCTGTGATGGGGGCCATCGTCAAGGACCCGGTGCAGGACAAGACAATCCTTGAGGAATATCTTGAAACGGTGCTGAAAACCCGGCGCGGCTATTCCGACTATTACAGTGTGATGACTGACCTGCTCTGATGCCTGCTGAGGTTACATATCTTGGTATCCGCCACCATGGCCCCGGCTCTGCCCGCCGGGTGATCGAAGCGCTGGATGAATTGCGCCCGGTGGAGGTGCTGGTTGAGGGGCCAGCGGACCTGTCGGACCGGTTAGCGCTGTTGGCCGATGAAGCGATGGTGCCGCCCGTTGCGCAACTCGCCTATCCCAAGGACACGCCGAACCGGGCATTTTTCTGGCCTTTCGCGACGTTTTCACCGGAATATCAAGCCATCCGATGGGCTTTGGCACGGGATATTCCGGTGCGGTATATTGACCTGCCTGTCGCCTGGCGACTGCCAGAGGCCGAACCCGAAGACCATGACACGCCTGAAGAGGCCACAAATACCGATCCTGCGCCGGAACCCCATGAGTCCGACTGGGACCAACGCATCCGCATGGACCCGATCGGCATACTGGCCGAGGCGGCCGGATACGAAGATGGCGAAAGCTGGTGGCGCGACGTGATCGAGGAAAACCCCGATCCCGGACCGGTCTTTGCAGCCGTGGGCGACGCAATGGCCGCCCTGCGCCAGGATGAACCGCCCTTACCCCGCTTCGAAGCAGCGCGCGAGGCGCATATGCGGCTGGAAATCGCCAAATCAGCCAAGGCCGCAGGCGGACCGGTCGCAGTGGTTTGCGGTGCGTTCCATGTTCCGGCACTGCGGGCAAAACACACCGCCAAAGATGATCGCGCCCTGCTCAAGGGCGGACCAAAGGCCAAAACCATAGCCACCTGGGCCCCCTGGACCTCGCCCCGGCTTGCGTTTGCGTCGGGCTATGGCGCTGGGGTGGCGGCGCCAGGGTGGTGCAAACATCTGTGGGATAACCCTGGCCCGCAACAGGCCAGCATCTGGGTCGCCCGCATCGCGCGGATGCTGCGCGAAGAAGGCCAGATCGTTTCCACCGCGTCGCTGATTGAAACCGAACGGCTGGCGACCGCGCTTGCCGCTGTCCGGGGTCGCCCCCGCGCCGGGTTTGAAGAGCTGCGCGAGGCGACGGTGGCCTGTCTTTGCTATGGCGATCCGATCCTATGGACCCTTGTGGAAAGCAAGCTGATCCTCGGCAATGAGGTCGGGTCGATCCCCAGCACTGTCCCCTCTGCCCCGCTGCTTGACGATTTGCAGCGTCAGCAAAAGAAGGCGCGGCTCAAGCCAGAGGCGCTGGAAAAGGAACTGTCGCTTGATCTGCGCAGCGATAGCGGGCTTTTCCGCTCAACGCTTCTTCATCGCCTGACAGTGCTGAATGTCCCCTGGGGAACCCTTGGCACGGCTGGGCGCAGCCGCGGCACGTTCCGCGAAAAATGGCAGCTGCGGTGGGAACCGGAATACGCCGTGGAACTGGTCGAAAGCCTTGTCTACGGCACGACCATCGAAACCGCAGCCTCTGGCCGTCTTACCGCCCGGATGAAAGAGGAAACCACGCTGGGCAAACTGGCGAACCTGGTCTTCGGGGCTTTGACCGCGCAACTTCCTGATGCGGCTGCAAATGGCACGGCCCGGCTTGCGAAACGGGCGGCTCAGACCAGTGACTGCCGGGAGTTGCTAAGCTCCCTCGGCCCAATGGCGGATATCATCCGCTATGGCGAGGCCCGCGTGGTCGATGCCGAAGCCCTGACCGCGCTGTTTACCCGTATCGCCACGCAAAGCGCGATCCAGATGCAATACGCCGCCCGCGGGCTGGATGCCGAGGCCGCGCAAGACTTCGCAGAGCTGCTGAAACAAGCCAATAGCGCATTGCGTCTTGTTGCGACCGAGGATCTGAGCGCGCTTTGGACCGATGGGCTTACCAAGATTGCCAATGATACCAAGGCCGCGCGTCTTGTCATGGGAACCGCAGCGCGGATGCTTTACGAAGCTGACGAAATGACGCCGGAAGACGCCACCGCACTGTTGGGCCGCATGCTGTCCCCCGGAACGGCCGTTGCAGATGCCGCCGCGTTCTTCGAAGGGTTCTTCTACGGGGCAGGCCAGCGTTTGCTGTATGACGATGCGCTCAGGGATTGTGTTGATGCATGGATCGTCTCGCTTGATAAGGAGACCTTCACCGAACACCTGCCGCTGTTCCGCCGCGTGCTTTCGGAACTGGACAGGACCGAACGCCAGCGCCTGTTGGATGCCTTGTTCGGGCGCCAGGCGTCAGGCACCGGGCGGGTGCTGTCGGAACATGCAGCAGAGGTTTGGCCTGCCCATTTTGACGCGCTCAAAGCCATCCTGACGAAAGGGGGCCGCGATGTCTGAGGATGACACAGACCGCGAACGCCGCTGGCGTCTGGCCATTGGCGGCGAAGATGAACAGCTGGGCGCTGAAGATCAGCGCCTGTCCCGGGCGCTGACCATGCTCTATGGCGATGAGGATGATCAGCAGGGCGGCAAGCGCCGCGCAGGGCTGGGCCGTTCGGCCCCGGCAGTGTCGAAATGGATGGGTGACATCCGCGAGTTTTTCCCCTCGCCGGTTGTTCAGATCGTTCAGAAAGACGCGCTTGAACGCCTTGGCCTGCAACAGATGCTGATGGAGCCGGAGTTCCTTCAGGCGGTTGAGGCAGATGTGGACCTGGTCGCCAACCTTATTTCACTGCGCAACGTGATGCCGGAAAAGACCAAGGACACGGCGCGCAAGGTCATCGCCAAGGTGGTTGCCGAGCTTATGAAACGGCTTGAACGCAAAACCGCCGAGGCCCTGCGCGGTGCGGTGGACAAGGCCAAACGCACCAGCCGGCCGCGCTTTGCCGATATCGACTGGCCGCGGACAATCCAGAAGAACCTGCACACCTGGCAGGAAGCACATCAGACCATCATCCCGGAACGGCTGGTCGGGTTTCAGCGCAAGCAACGCCGTATCGTGGATTTGGACGAGGTGATCCTTTGCGTAGATCAATCCGGCTCTATGGCGCCATCCGTGATTTACGCATCCATCTTCTCTGCCGTTATGGCATCGCTGCCGGTGGTGAAAACGAAACTGGTCTGCTTTGACACAGCGATCCTTGATCTGACCGATCAACTTGCAGACCCGGTCGAGGTGCTTTTCGGTGTGCAGCTTGGCGGCGGCACGGATATCAATCAGGCGGTCGCTTATTGCGAGGATAAGGTCGAAGCGCCCAGTAAGGCGCATCTTGTGCTGATCACAGACCTTTATGAGGGCGGAAATCAGAATGACCTGATTGCCCGGACCCAAAGGCTGATCGGATCAGGCGTGAATGTGATTGTCCTGTTGGCACTGTCAGATCAGGGTAAACCTTCTTACGATCCGACCATTGCGGGTCAGATCGCAGCCATGGGTGCGCCTGTCTTTGCCTGTACGCCCGATCAGTTCCCTGACCTTATGGCCGCCGCATTGCGCCGCGATGATATCCATGGCTGGGCGGCAAGTGCGGATATCAAGGTCATCGCCCCGGATGATGGTGCGCGAGACGAGGTTGGGCGCGCTTAAACACCCCAAGATCGTGGCCCGTTTATTGGTCCGGGCTGGCCCGCATCAGCATACCAAACAAATCGCGGGGGTCGTCGGGGTCTGCGACCAGATCCAGTTCTTCGAAAAAAGGCGTGTTCTGGATCGCCTGATACACAGTTATAAGCGCGGAAAAATCCTCAACCGCGAAGCCGACACTGTCAAACAGCGTGATCTGGCGTTCCGATGTCCGGCCTTCCGCCGTGCCCTGAAAAACGCGCCACAACTCGGAGACCGGGTGATCTTCGTCCAGCTGCTGGATTTCCCCCTCGATCCGGGTCTGGGGCAGGTATTCCGCAAAGATGTCAGAGCGCAGAAGAATGTCCTTATGCAGCTCTGTCTTGCCCGGGCAGTCACCACCGATTGCGTTGATATGGACCCCCGATCCGACCATGTTATCGGTCAGGATTCGTTGGTACTTTTTATCCGCCGTAACCGTCGTAATGATCTGGGCACCCTCGATCGCTTCCTGAGGGCTTGTGCATTTGATGACAGTCAGGCCATGCCCCTGAAGGTTGGCGGCGCATTTCTCTGTCGCCGCAGGGTCGATGTCATAAAGACGCACGGTATCGACGCCGCAGATGCGCTTGAAGGCTAGGGATTGGAATTCAGACTGCGCCCCGTTGCCGATGACCGCCATGGTCTTTGCATCCTGCGGCACAAGAAACTTGGCCGCCAGCGCCGACATGGCGGCAGTGCGCAAGGCGGTAAGAAGCGTCATTTCCGAAAGCAGAACCGGATACCCTGTATCCATGCGGGACAAGAGGCCAAAGGCCGCGACGGTCTGCAAACCACTTTTCATATTCACCGGGTGCCCATTGACGTATTTGAAGCCGTAAAAGTCCTCATCCGCGGTGGGCATCAGTTCAATGACGCCGTTTTCGGAATGGGCCGGAACACGCGGGGTCTTGTCAAACGTCTCCCACCGCAGGAAGTCGCTTTCGATGCGGTCTGCGATCCGGGCCATCATCTCTTCCAGGCCAACGGAATGCACAAGACGCATCATGTTCGCGACAGAGACAAACGGGACCATTGCCTTTTCAGAAGGTGCAATCATGCGTGGCTCCAGGTTGGGCGGTCAAAGATCCGGCGTCCGAATAGAGAGGCACAAAGGTCAACCATCAGGGTTGCCGTCTTGCCGCGGTCATCAAGGATGGGGTTGAGTTCAACCAGATCCAACGAGGTCACCCGCCCGCTGTCACAGAGAAGTTCCATGGCAAGATGCGCCTCGCGTTCGGTTGCCCCGCCCGGAACGGTCGTGCCGACGGCCGGTGCGGCTGACGGGTCAAGGAAATCAACATCAAGCGAGACATGCAGCAGGCCATTGGCGGCCACGACCCGGTCAAGAAACGCAAGGATGGGTGCCTTGATGCCATGTTCATCAAGCGCGCGCATGTCGGCGATCAGCGCACCGCCATCTTCCAACGCCTGTTTTTCGGCGGGGTCGACAGACCGCAGCCCGACAAAACCCAGACGATCCTGCGGCACCGGTTCCGGAAACGTCGGAAACCCGTCAAAGCCGTCCCGACCGGCGATATAAGCCATCGGCGTCCCATGAAGATTACCCGAGGAGGTTGTCTGGGGCGTGTGATAGTCGCTATGCGCATCAAGCCACAGCACAAACAAGGGCCGGTCTACGGCCTTTGCATGGGCCGCCATGCCCGCAACCGAGCCCAGCGACAGCGCGTGATCGCCGCCAAGAAAGACCGGCACACCGGTTTCTGCGGCTTTCTGACCTTCGCGCGCAAGGCTGTGGGTCCAGCCAATATTCTGACCTAAAGCATAGATCAGCGCGGGGCTTTCCATGTCAATCGGGTCGGGTGTCAGGTTGCCCCGGTCCTCGATCGTGTGACCAAGGCTCTCTAAGGCCTCCACGATACCGGCGGTGCGAAACGCATCAGGTCCCATTAGGCAACCCCGCCTGCGTTTGCCGCAATCGACTGGCGCACCAAGAATGATAATATTTCTGCTCATACGCCGAGAGATGCGTGTTTTAATGGATAGCGCAAAACCGCAAACTGATCTATTTTTGATAAGTAGTGATCAAAATGAGCACCTAAAATGGACAAATTGGATAAGTCACTGCTGGCGGAACTCCGGCGCAACGGTCGGGCCAGTATCTCGGAACTGGCGCACCACCTGCAGGTGACCCGCGCAACCATCCGCAAGAGAATGGCGCGCCTGGAAAGCTGTGGGGAAATAACGGGTTACAAGGCCGTGACCCGCGGCGACGGTATTGCCCATGCGGTGCGCGGACAGATGATGCTGGGGATTGAGGGGCGCGGGACCGAGCGGATCATCATGCGCCTGCAGAACATGCCCGAAGTGCAGGTGATCCACACAACCAATGGTGCCTGGGATCTAATCGTCGCACTTGGCGCCGACACGCTTGAGCAACTCGACCAGGTTCTGTTCGCGGTGCGGAAACTCGAAGGCGTGACCAGATCAGAAACCAGCCTGCTTCTCTCAACCTACGAGCCAGGTCGAAGCAAAGCGCTGCGATAGCTAAGACCGGCAGCACACGACCCACGATTTCGCCTTATCACAGCACTTTTGGTGCCGAGGCGATCAGCTTTTTGGTGTAGTCATTCTTGGGGTCTCTAAACACCGTCTCGGCGTTGGCATAGCCCAGAGCACTGTGTGGTCGTTTGGTATTGTAGTGTTTCCTCCCTTCTTCGATGATGATTTGGGCTTCGCGTAGCGTGTAGAAGACCTCCCCGTTCAGCAGTTCATCCCTGAACCG
>NZ_JBTLNE010000067.1:0-19049 GCF_054457435.1 Halovulum sp. GXIMD14793
ACACGCTCCCGAATATCCAGTGATAGCGATTTGCCCATGTTCCACCTCCAAATATAGTGAATCACAAAATCCGCATCGTGGGAATCCCACCGATTCAGATTTCAAGGACGGCGCTCTAACGCGTTGAAATCTCTGATTTCAGGCAGCGTTAGATGATTCAGGTTTTTTGCATGGCTCTCTTAAATGCAACGCCCCCGCACCGGAAACCGGAACGGGGGCGTAAAAAACTGCAGTTGGGATCAGCGGATCCAGACCTCAACGCGACGGTTAACCGCACGACCGGCTTCGGTCTCGTTACAGGCCGCTGGTGCCAGTTCGCCGAACCCCATGGAGCTGTAGGTCACGTGCGGGGTGCGGTTGCCTGCTGCGGCGACCACGTCCTGCATTACCTCCGCGCCACGCTTCAGTGCCAGCTGGTGATTGGACTCTTCCGGACCCTGATCATCGGTAAAAGCCACCAGAGCAACCTCTGTACCCTCAGGCTGAGCCTCAAGGTACTGCATCAGACGCTCCAGGTCCCGCTGCCCTTTTGCGCTCAGGTGGGTCGCACCGGTCGGCAAACGGAAGGTGGTCGACAGACGATCCCAATCCTCGGCCGCATTGATGATTTCACGATAGAGGCCCATCTCATAATCATCGGTTAGCGAAGACATTGCCTGGCGCAGACGCTCAACAAGAACATCCTGCGAGCGGCGGGTGACACCCAGATCAATGAAGCCGCCTTTGGTCACCAAGCTGTCCGCAGCACTTGTGGTCACGAAGTCAAGGAACTGGCGAGCCTGATCATTCTCTACCTCAGACTTGCTGTAGAGATACAGACGGCGCTGATAGGGATATTCCTCGGTCTTTGCTTCGAACGGATTGGCCCGGGTGCGCAAACCGCATTCGGTGATCACGTCGATGCTTTTGGCACCGCGCTGGAACGCAAAACCGGCATATCCGATGGCCGACGGATCCTGAGAAACGTCACGCGACATTTCGATGTTGTCACCGACAATAACCGCATCCGCGCGTACCGAAAGGCCACGTGGTTCCAAAGTCCGACCGTCAAACACACCACGCGTACCAGATTCTTCGGAGCGCGAATATACGGTGATCGGCAGGTCTGGTCCGCCCAAGTCGGCCCAGTTGGTGATGTCACCGGAATAAATCCGGGCAATCTGGTCAATAGTCAGCGCATCAACCGGGTTCTGAGGCGATACGAGGATCAGCAGGCTATCAACCGCGATGGCGCGCTCCTGCTGAATGTCGACCATGTTACCGGCGCCCTTGGCACGCAATTCGCGGGCCTCTTCCCGGTGGATCCGGCGCGAAGCCATGCCGATCTCGGCCCGGCCAGCCAGCATTTCGCGGAATGCAGTCGATGACCCCCGGGATTCGATCAGCACGCTGGCAATCTCATCACCGTAACCATCATCACCAATCATTGCGGCTGTTTTAACCGACGCATCGGCGGTGGTGGTCAGATCGGTTTCCGCGCCCATGGAGTTGCCGAAGCCTTCCAACAGAAGCGGCATCAGCTCATCACCGATGGTGTCTGAACCAGCAATGATGAAGTCAGCGTCATCAACAGCGATCTCAGGACAAGCGGCACCTTCACAGCTTACGCGGGAAGCACTCATCCGCATTTCACCAATAGGCGTGCGGATCAGATAAATACCATCCTCGAAAGAAATAAGCTCACCCTGAACATCAACTGAGCCGTCGTTGGCTTTAAGAACGACGTTCTGGGCAAATGTCGAAGTCGTTGTTGCTGCAACAATTGCTGCAGCTAGGGAGACTCGCTTGATAGATTTAGCGAGGAAGTCATTTTTACTTGGTGCAGTTTTCATTTTTTTACTCCGGGTCTAAGTACTTATAGGCCTCGCAGGTGACCGGACACCTTCTAAGACTATACTGATTACAATCTGGCCGTCAAAGGCTCAGATACATGCCAACCACTTTATTCATCTCTTCAAGCAGATGGCTGTTCTCTGTTGCGACGAATTCGATCTCCTCTTTACTGATTTCTTCGCCCGCAAGTGCGCGTTCGAAGATTTTATCCATAGCGCCCCAAACTTCCTGGATAACAACCAGTTCGTTTGCAATTTCTTCTGTCGGTGGTGCCTTAAGGCCGGCTGAAGGCATTCCGCTGATAAGCGCATCCATCGAGGTATTGAAGAGATTATGCGTCGCTTCCAGAAGCTCTCTTTCCTCTTCAACATGATGTCCGCCGACAAGGTAACAGAACTCTTTCGTGGCCTTCTGCAGCAGAACACGCTGACGACTGACGATGTTCATGGCAATTGCCGCATCCAACATCATCTCGTTCGGGTTGGCGTATTCGGCCTTGATCAGCGCCGTGATCATTTCCATGTCTTCCAGCGCCATAACATTTTTGTAAAGGATGTCTTCCTCATCCTCGTAAGTTACTTCGCCTTTCGCCAGGACATCTTGAATCGTCTTGCTGAAGTCTACCCAATGCTCGTCAACGACGGTAAGACCTTCTAGGGTCCGACGGTCCTTTTCAGGCCCAATGTCATGTTCCCCACCACCATCGCGCAGTTCTTTTAGTGAACTGTCAAAAACATCGTGCGCCCGACGCAATTTTTCCAGGTTACGATCTTTTTCGATATCAAGCTCAACGAAGCAGGCAGTCATCGCAATTCGCTGCGATAGCATCTTTTGCCTGCTGGCCAAACTGATGCGGTACTTTCCTTCCACAAACTCACCCTGAGCATAGAGCTCCAGAGCATCGCCAAATGCGAATGAGGATACTGCCAACGCCAGAACGCTGGTCTTTAGTAATATGCGGGTCATACTCTCGCCCATCTGTTACACACTCCACAGTGATAGAAACATTAGGCACCGTTTTTGTCTAAAAGTTGTTTCAAAGCAGGCTTTGAAGCATTTCCCTTACGAAACTACGGTTAACTATTATATATTCAACTAGCTATGGCAATTAAATATTCGAATTTTTAAATTCATCCACCACATATGAAGATTAACAGACCGTAAATGGGGCATTTGAAACGCTTTAAGGCATGATTGTGACGTAATTCTCAATGGCTGAACAGCCCATTTGCGAATCAAGTTCGGTGCGGGTTGAGTATTGTGATCAACACTCAAACCCGGCTCATCCGCTTTTAACCAAAGCGTAGTCTTAAAGCGTTTCGAGTTTACCTTGAGACATCACATAAAATCGAAACGCGTACACCATATAGGCTTATCACTGCGTTTCAGGATAATCTTTTGTCTCAGGTTTATCCCGAAACGCTTTAATACGTTGCGAAACTTGCTCTGATATCGGTCTATACCAAGGCGCATCGAAGAAGAATTCAGATACTGTCTGACAAACCAGTCCTAGCCGATCAAAGCCCGCTATAGGTCTCGTCCAGCGCATAGCCCGATGACCGCACGGTGCGGATCGGATCGCGATCACCCCGGCGATTCAGCGCCTTGCGCAAACGACCGACATGCACGTCAACGGTACGGATCTCCACATAGACATCCTGCCCCCAGACGCGATCAAGCAACTGCTCGCGCGAAAATACGCGACCCGGACGCTGCATCAGCACGTCCAGCAGACGAAACTCGGTGGGGCCGAGATGTACATCGCGATCACCGCGCCGCACGCGGCAGGTTTCTCGATCCAGAGTAATATCAGCAAATGTCGCGACATCGCCCGCGATGGTTGGACGGGTGCGGCGCAACACGGCACGCATACGGGCCACCAGCTCGGACATGGAGAACGGCTTGGTGACGTAATCATCAGCGCCCAAATCCAAACCGCGCACGCGGTCCTCTTCCTCGCCGCGAGCTGTCAGCATGATAACCGGCAGGTCCTTGGTGTTGGTTTGCGCGCGCAAATGACGGCAAATCTCGATGCCGGATTTATTGGGCAACATCCAATCCAGCAAAACAAGGTCGGGCTTTTGTTCGTCAACGGCAATCAACGCCTCATCGCCGTCCGAGGTTGTTTCAACCTCGAACCCTTCCTTGCCCAGATTGTAGGACAGAAGCTGGCTTAGCGCCTCTTCATCCTCGACAACAAGAACTTTTGCCATTTGGGATTACTCCAGATCCAGTCCCAGCGGCTCACCCTTCGGACGATCATCGCCCAGTGGTTCACCTTCCTGGATGTAGTAGATCATCTCAGAAATATGGGTTGTGTGGTCGCCGATGCGTTCCAGGTTCTTGGCGATAAACAGCATCTGGCTGCCCGCGCCAATCATCCGGCTATCTTCCATCATATAGGTGACAACCTCGCGGAACAGCGCGTTGTACATTTCGTCGATATCGACATCCTTGCGCCAGACGGCCACCGCTTTCTCTGTATCGCGTGAGGTATAGGCATCCAGAACTTCGGACAATTGCGCCAGCGTGGCGCGCCCCATTCGCACAATGGAAGAGGTGATCGTCACCGGACCGGTTTTGGAAATCGCCATTGTCCGCTTGGAAATGCTCTTGGCCAGATCACCGATCCGCTCCAGCGTCGAGGAAATCTTGAGCGCCGAGATCAGCACCCGCAAATCCTGAGCCATAGGTTGACGCAAGGCGATGATGGTGGTCGCCATCTCTTCGACTTCCATGTCCAGCGCATCAAGACGCGCATCACGCTCGATCACTTGCTCGGCCAGAGACTTGTCGCGATTTTTTACGGCATCCAAAGCCTGAGACAGCAGTTCTTCCGCAAGACCGCCCATCTCGGCAATCTTGCCCTGCAGCGCCATCAGGTCGTCATCAAATGAAGATACGATATGCGGTCCCATGGAGGTGTTTCCTTTGGTGTGACTCAGCCGAACCGCCCAGTGATATAGTCCTGGGTGCGCTGGTCTTCGGGATTGGTGAAAATCTTCTGGGTTTCGTCATATTCGACGACATAGCCCAGATGAAAAAATGCGGTTTTCTGCGACACACGCGCGGCCTGCTGCATGGAGTGTGTCACGATCACGACCGAAAAGCTATTGCGCAATTCGTCAATCAATTCCTCAACCTGCGCTGTGGCGATTGGGTCAAGGGCCGAGCATGGCTCGTCCATCAACAGAACCTCGGGCGCGGTGGCAATGGCGCGCGCAATGCAGAGGCGCTGTTGCTGCCCACCCGAAAGGCCGGTGCCCGGGGCATCCAAGCGATCCTTGACCTCTTCCCAGATGGCAGCCTTGCGCAGGGATTTCTCAACCACCTCGTCGAGATCCGCCTTGTTGCGCACCAAACCATGGATACGCGGACCATAGGCGATATTGTCATAGATCGATTTCGGGAACGGGTTGGGTTTTTGAAACACCATCCCAACCTTGGCGCGCAGCAACACCGGGTCAATGGACTTGCTGTAGATATCCTCGTCATCCATCACGATCTGACCGGTGACCCGGCAGACATCAATAGTGTCGTTCATCCGGTTCAAACAGCGCAGAAAGGTCGACTTGCCGCAGCCTGAGGGGCCGATAAATGCCGTGACCGTCTTGTCGAGAATATCAACATTCACACCTTTGATGGCGTGATTGGTGCCGTAATAGACGTCGACATTCTTTGCGGTAATTTTTGTATCTGCGTGTTTTACGCCGGCGCCACCGGCCCGAACATGATTCATTGTGGGTACGTCCATTTGTTTGTCCTCACCCTACCAGCGGCGCTCGAACCGTTTGCGGAGGAACACCGCAAGCGCGTTCATGATGACCAGGAACAGAAGAAGTGTACATATTGCAGCGGCCGTGCGCGACTCAAACGCGCGCTCGGGGAAATCTGACCAGCGATAGATCTGCACCGGCAGCACCGTCGCACTGTCTGTAACGCCGCTTGGGATATCGACGATAAAGGCCACCATGCCAATCATGATCAGTGGTGCGGTTTCACCAAGTGCCTGAGCCATACCGATGATCGTGCCGGTCAGAATGCCGGGCATTGCCAGGGGCAGCACATGGTCAGAGCTGGTCTGCAGCTTCGATGCCCCAAGACCAAGGGCAGCGTCGCGGATCGATGGCGGCACAGCCCGAATTGCGGCGCGCGAGGCGATAATGATCGTCGGCAGCGTCATCAACGCAAGCACGATCCCACCCGCCAGCGGGGAGGAGCGCGGCACGCCAAAATAGCTCAGGAACACAGCCAGCCCCAGCAAACCAAAGACAATCGAGGGCACGGCGGCGAGGTTGTTGATGTTCACCTCGATAAAGTCCGTGATACGGTTCTTGGGCGCAAACTCTTCCAGATAAATCGCTGCCATCACGCCGATAGGGAAGGCCAGCAGGAAGGTCACCAGCATGGTCCAGAAAGACCCCACCGCCGCGCCCCAGATGCCCGCCAGTTCCGGCTCCCGCGAGTCGCCAGCCGTAAAGAAGCGGCTGTTGAAGACCCGCTCAATCTTGCCTTCGCGCTTCAGGATTTCGGTCCAGATGATCTGATTGTCCGACACCTTGCGGGATTGCTCTGGCACTTCGACGACATGGTATTTCCAGTCTTTCGGTGCCACCTGGTCGGCAAACTCGACTGGCATCACGACATGACCGGTGCCTTCGTCAGAGGTCAGCTCATCCAGCTTAATCCAGCCACTGCCCACTTCGATCAGCACTGACGGCTCCGATTGCCCGAGTTTTTCCTTGCCGCCCGGCTGCGCGGCACGCGCCTCCAGATCCTCGGCCAGACCGATCAGGCGATCCCGCTCTGTCGTGGCAGAGATCAGGTTAGCCTTGGCGGTTTCCTTGGCCTCGTCCGTATCGGCATTTTCGACACGCCGGGTATAGACCCGCACCGCATTGTCCTGCAAAGCGGCCTGACGGCGCTGTTGTCGGGCCTGCGCCAAAAGACCATCCTTCACGACAGCCAGCGCATCGGCAAAATCGTTGGACGAAGACAGCACCCGCACGACACCATCTTTGTCAGTAGGAACCACCGAAAGGTTACCGGCATGAGCACGGTTCTCCATCTCGCCAAAAGAGCCTTTTAGGTAAAGGTCAGTGACGTCCGAGGACAACAAGCGCACATTGGCAGTTTTGCCAATCATATCAGGTGCGTTGATCACCTGATCGCGCAGTTCAAAGGCCGCCCCACTGCTGACCAGATCATAAAGCTCGCGCCGTGCCTGCCGCCCGTTGGGCTGAAATTTCTCCTTCAGCGCGTCTTTCACCAGACCGCCAAAGTCGGCCTTACCGGGATTTTCGGGATCGACCTCCTCGGCGCTGATCGGCACCTCAAGCGTCACATAGCTTTCGGTCAGGGCGCCAGCAGCCTTTCCAACCACTGAGTAAAGCAGTGCGATAAGCGCCAGGCCCGCTAGGGAGATCGCAATGATACCGTAGACCTTCAGCATATTCTGCGAGCGACGCCGCTTGCTCATGTTTTTGGCGGCGGCAGCACTGCCGTGATAGGCGGAGAGTTCTGTCATATCTACCATGTCCGCCCCCTCAGTCGTAAAGTTCGCGATATTTGCGCACGATGCGCAAGGCGATGATATTCAGGCCCAGCGTCACCACGAACAGGGTGAACCCAAGGGTAAAGGCTGGTCCGGCGGCTGTCGTCGCCTCTGTGTCACCGGTGATCAGCATGACGATCTGCACCGTCACCGTTGTCACCGCCTCAAGGGGGTTAACCGTCAGGTTTGCCCCCTGCCCTGCCGCCATCACCACGATCATGGTCTCACCGATGGCCCGGGACATACCCAGCAGCACCGCCGAGACGATCCCCGGCAAGGCGGCAGGCAGCACAACCTGGCGTACCGTTTCGGCGCGCGTCGCACCCAAGCCATAAGAGCCGTCGCGCAGCGATTGCGGCACAGCGTTGATAACGTCATCTGACAGCGACGAGATGAAAGGAATGATCATGATCCCCATCACCACACCCGCCGCCAGCGCCGACTCAGAGGCCACGCTCAGCCCCATCGCCTCGCCCGCACGTCGAATATAAGGGGCGACGGTAATCGCGGCGAAGAAGCCATAAACAACGGTTGGAATACCGGCGAGGATTTCCAGCATCGGCTTGACGAAGCCGCGTACAGTCGGTGACGCAAAATCCGAGAGGTAAATCGCCGCCAGCAGGCCAATGGGCACCGCCACCAGCATCGCAATGATGGTGATCAGGAAGGTGCCGACGAACAAAGGCACAGCGCCGACTTTGTCCGGGTCCAAATTGCCCTCATGCACACCGGAAAGTGGGCTCCAGCGGGTGCCAAACAGGAATTTATCAATCCGCCAACCAATGTTGGAAAAGAAGTTCAGCGTTTCGAAGATCAGCGAAAGCACGATGCCGATGGTGGTCAGGATAGCAATCGCCGCAGCGGTCATCAGGATCCAGCGGATGATCCGCTCGGCCCGGTTGCGGGCACGCCATTCCGGTGCGACCTGTGTAAAGGTCCGCAGACCCGCCAGCGCAGCCGCAGCAAGCGCCGCAGCCATAGTCCCCCAAGTCGCCAGCGGGGCCAGAGACCCGTAGCGCTCGGCAATTGTCTGGCGCAGCTCATCCGTGCGTGATGCGATGCCGCCGCTTGAAATTGCCTTGGCGTCGCTCAGGATCAGGTTGTGCTCGATCGTGGGCGCATCTGGCATTGCAGTGGCGATATCAGACAGCAGCGTACTGTCGATATAGCTGCGCACCGCATAGTTCAGCACCAGCAACACGGCCAGCCCGGTTAGCGCGACCCAGAGAAAACTGTAAAGCCCATGATAATTGGGCCGGGAGTGCAGGGACGAAATCTGACCCCCTGCGACGGAATAGGCCTTATTGCGCGAGGCGTACAGAAACGCTGTCGCCATCGCAAAGACAAGAAGGATCGTTGTGCCAAGCATCAGGGAACTTTCCGAAAGCGGGAAAGGACCGGGCGGTGCCGCCCGGTCCAAATCTCAGACGAAGGGGATCAGTCCCACTCGTTGCCGGTCATCACGGTCAGGTTCGCGATGGCGTCAGCGTTCTTGCCGAACGCTTCAGCAGGCAGAGGGATCAGGCCTTTGTCGACCAGATAGCCTTCGTCGCCAGCAGCGGCTTCGGATGCGAACTCAACGGCATATTCCTGGATACCAGGAACAACGCCGACATGCGCTTTCTTGATGTAGTAGTAGAGCGAACGCGAAACAGGATAGTCACCAGCAGCGATGTTGTCGAAGGTCGGCTCAACACCGTCAACGGTCGCGCCCTGCAGAGCGTCGGAGTTCTGATCCAGGAACGAGAAGCCGAAGATGCCCAGAGCGTTGGGGTTGGCTTCCAGTTTGGAAACGATCAGGTTGTCGTTCTCGCCGCTTTCAACATATGCGCCATCTTCACGGATGGAGATGCCTTCACACTCGATGCCAGCGCCTTCACAGCCTTCTTCCATGACCAGCTCTTCGAACGCGTCACGGGTGCCGGAGGACGGCGGAGGGCCAAGAACTTCGATTTTGATCGCAGGCAGCGACGGATCAACTTCGTTCCACATGGTCGGCTTCGGGCCCTGCTCGGCCAGAGCGGTTACCAGCTGCTCACGGGTCAGATTGAACTGAGCGGAACCTTTGGCGTTTGCAATAACGATGCCGTCATAGCCAACGATGGATTCAACAACTTCGGTCACACCGTTCGACTGGCATGTTTCGAACTCGGATTTCTTCATCCGACGCGACGCGTTGGTGATGTCAGGATGCTCAACACCAACACCAGCGCAGAACAGCTTCAGGCCGCCGCCCGAACCGGTCGATTCAACAACGGGCGTGTTGAAGTCGGTGGTTTTGCCGAACTGCTCAGCAACTGCTGTCGAGAACGGGAAAACGGTCGAGGAGCCGACGATGCGAATCTGGTCGCGCGACTGGGCCGAGGCAACGCCAGCAGCCATGGAAGCAGCCGCAGCGATCGCAAGAATATGGGTGATTTTCACAGGATTTCTCCGGATTTCGGTTCGTTTCAAACAAGGGCAAATCCCTTGTCCGCCGGCACATTAGGCCGACTGGACAAACCTTTTATTGCAAAATCACTACACTATTGTGACACTTCAAGGCTTTGTACTTCCTTGTCTTTTTCTAGCGTGTCACGCGACTCATCCGGTTTTGTGTCATCCAGTGTGACGGCAGGCAGCCAAACCGTGAATGTGCTGCCCTGCTCCAGTTTAGAGCGGACATCCAACGCGCCCCCATGCCTGTTCAGGATATGCTTGGTAATCGCCAATCCCAAACCGGTACCACCCTTGTCGCGGCTTTGGGCAATGCTGACCCGATAGAATCGTTCCGTCAGACGCGGGATAGCCTCACGCGGGATGCCGGGGCCTGTATCTATGACAGCAATCCCGACGTGACGGGGATAGCGCGGGTCCGGGTCCGCGGCTGTCACGCGAACCTTTTCGCCCGCTCCGCTGTATTTGATCGCATTATCGACAAGGTTTGCAATCACTTGTGCCAGTTGATCCCTGTCGCCCAGAACCCGCGGGCCCGGCTCATCCGCTGCGATTTCTATCTGAAGCATCACATCTGCGACCGTTGCCTGCGGATAGAGTCCCGAGGCCGCATCCAGCGCGATCCGATGCAGATCGACCACCTCTTCCGGGCGGACATGGGCATTCATTTCGATCCGGCTGAGCGACATAAGATCATCAACCAGCCGCTGCATGCGCCCGGCCTGTTTCATCATGATGTCCAGGAACCGCTCCTGCGCTTCGGGATCATCCTTGGCATGGCCCTGTAATGTTTCAATATATCCCAGAATCGAGGCAAGCGGCGTGCGCAATTCATGGCTTGCATTGGCGACAAAGTCGGTCCGGGTCTGCAACATTGCCCGGTCCCGCGTCCGATCCTCAATCTGCACGATCAACTGATCTTCGTCACCGAAGTCGCTGACCTCTGCTGGCAAAAGAACGGCACGCGCCTCGAAAAAACGATCCTGATCGCGGGATACGGAATAGCTGAATTCGCGCGCGATGCCTTCTTCGAAAGTACCTTCAATCGCATCATGAAAAGCCGGGGCTCGGATCACGGACGCAATGGGGCTGCCGACTCTTGCCTGTGGCAATAGAGCTTTGGCCGCCGGGTTAAGAAAGGTCAGACGCTCGCTCCGCGCGATCACGATCAGCGGCACAGGCAGTTGCGACAGGACTGCACGGCCAATACCGGTCTTTTGCACCGGTATATCGTCTGTGCGTGGCTCTATCACGGCATGCGGTCGTATCATCGTGCCAGCGATGACCCCGATCCCCGCAGCAAAGCCAATAGCAATCGCAGGCGCGACACCCAGATGCACCGCACCAAGTGCGGCGCCGACCAGCCCGGCGCTGTAAAGCAGCATTGTGAATGGAGAACGAAACACGCAGATTCCCCCCTGCCGTGTGATTTTTTGGCCAGCTTAGCACCGTGGCGAATCGCAATGAAGAAAGATTGCATTCATCTGTGTGAATTATATTTGAAGGTAAAGTGTGTTACAGGCGGTGCGATGATCAAGTATCAGATGAAATGTGAAGAAGGCCACGACTTTGACAGCTGGTTCGGCTCGATCAAGGATTTTGAGCGGCTGAAGAAGGCCGGGTTGATTTCCTGTGCGGTTTGCGGATCAACCCATGTGGATCGCGCCCTGATGGCGCCGCGCCTGGGCACAGAGCGTGACGAAAAGCCCCTCAGCGCCCCGGCTAGCCCAGCGGAGCAGGCCATACAGGAGCTGCGCAAAAAAGTTGAAGCCAGTTCGGAAGATATCGGCCGCAGCTTCGCGGCAGAGGCGCGGCGCATTCATGAGGGCGACGCGCCCGAACGTGCCATTCGCGGGGAGGCCACGATGAAAGAGGCTAAATCGCTGGCCGAAGATGGGGTGCCGGTCGTGCCGCTGCCCTGGTCGGACCGTGGTAAGACCTAGCGTATTTTTTCACCTCAGAGGCATCAACATTAACTAAGCCACCGAACTCTTTGATTTCACAAATCTACAGGCGGAGGCGACTCTTTACTTTACATCGAATGGCGCGAAATCATCACCGCAAAGCCACTTGGTTAACATTTTCTAGACCAATTTGGCGTTCAATCGGACCGTTCTCAAAAAATGGCCTGATCGATGCGATTCCTAACAACTCTTGCCCTCTTCTTTCTGACCCCCGTTGCGATTGTCCCGGCGCAGGATGCACCGGTAAGCCGTATCTATTACGGCAGCACTGCAAGCGCCGAGGCAGGAACAAGTGTGGGCGGCCTGGTCGGTCTGCGCTGGACGGAACGCATCGGTTTCACCGCGCTTGAAGCCGAACACCTGCCTGGTGCCCCGGCAGCCTATCACCCCATTGCCGAGACGCGCACCAGCACACGTATCAGCTTTCTGGCCGGGATTAGTTCTGACGACAACTGGTCCGTCTATGGCCGACTTGGCCTGCACCATGACAGCGCCCCAGTGCCTTCTGGTGCGACCAGCAGTGCCAGCACTGTGCGACTGGGCCTCGGGGCGCAATATCTTCTGGGCAGTGGGCTGACCGCGCGGGCGGAGTATGATCGTCAGATCAAGGACGGGGACTCGGGCCTGGGCCTGAGCCGATCTGCGATCCGCCTGGGCCTGATCCAAAGCTTCTGAACAAGGTCAACATCGACCATGACCAAGGGCCGGGCTGCGATAGGGTTCTCTTGAAAACCGCTAAGATCACCTAAAGCCGGATCGCCCTTCATCGGAAACACACCTCCGAACAATAACACCATGCAACCGCCCGCTTGCAGCCCCCCTCCCTCTCGCTTAAGACAGGCCGACACACAAGTAAGGTCCGAAGGCCAAATCCATGCAACGGCTGGTGATGAAATTCGGCGGCACTTCTGTCGCCGACCTGGCGCGCATCGGCAATGCCGCCGAAAAGATACGCGCGGAGGTAGAGCGCGGCTATCAGGTGATGGTCATCGTTTCTGCGATGTCCGGCAAGACCAATGAACTGGTCGGCTGGGTCGAAGAAACGGGCACCCTTTATGATGCCCGTGAATATGATGCGGTGGTGTCCTCGGGCGAAAACGTCACGGCCGGGCTTATGGCTCTGACCCTGCAAAGGATGGGGGTCGAAGCCCGCAGCTGGCAAGGCTGGCAAGTGCCGCTGAAAACCAATTCAGCGCACGGTGCAGCCCGGATCGAAGACATCCCCACAGGCAATCTGGACGCCAAATTCGACGCAGGTATGCAAGTCGCTGTGATTGCAGGGTTCCAGGGCATCAGCCCCGAGGGCCGGATCACAACACTGGGCCGCGGCGGCTCGGATACCACAGCGGTTGCCTTTGCCGCCGCCTTTGAGGCCGAGCGCTGCGATATCTACACCGATGTCGATGGCGTCTACACCACCGACCCGCGCATCTCGCCCCATGCCCGCAAGCTGGACAAGATCGCCTTTGAGGAAATGCTGGAACTGGCCTCACTTGGGGCTAAGGTTCTGCAGACCCGCTCTGTCGAGCTGGCGATGCGCTATAAGGTGCGGCTGCGGGTACTATCAAGTTTCGAGACAGTGACGGATGATTCCGGCACATTGGTCTGCGACGAGGAGGACATCATGGAAAGCAACGTGGTCTCAGGCGTCGCCTATTCCCGTGACGAGGCAAAAATGACCCTGATTGCGGTCGAAGACCGCCCCGGAATTGCCGCCGCCATCTTCGGCCCGCTGGCCGAGGCAGGTGTCAATGTCGATATGATCGTACAGAACATCTCGGAGGAAGGTCTGACGGACATGACCTTCTCCTGCCCGACCAGCGATGTGGAAAAGGCGCGCCATGCCCTGCAAGCCGCGCAAGACGACGGACAGTTCAAATGTGCCTCGCTGGATGTGGATCAGGATGTCTGCAAGGTGTCGATTGTCGGGATCGGCATGCGCTCTCATGCGGGGGTCGCCCAAAGGATGTTCCGCGCGCTGTCCGAAGACAACGTGAATATCAAGGTGATCACAACCTCTGAGATCAAGGTCTCCGTCCTGATCGACCGCAAATATCTGGAACTGGCGGTGCAGGCACTGCATGACACGTTCGAGTTGGAAAAGGCGGGCTGATCAGGCCATGCCGGGATCTCAGGCGGTCGAAAGCCGTGTCCTGCTGAAACGCATCCGCGATGCGCTGGCCGAACCGGCGGCCGGACAGGAACGTCTGGACCGCATCACAGGTATTATTTCCGAAAGTCTGGCAGCCGAGGTCTGCTCAATATATCTGCGCCGCGATAACCTTCTTGAACTCTGCGCCACCACCGGCCTGAAGGCCGAAGCGGTTCACCAGACCCGGATGCGCGTGCGCGAAGGTCTGGTCGGGCGGATCGCCTATAACGCGGAGCCCATCAACACCAGCGATGCGCCTTCAGAGCGCGGCTTCCAGTACTTTCCCGAGACCGGGGAAGAAATCTATGCCTCGTTCCTTGGCGTGCCGATCCAGCGCCTTGGTGAAATCCTTGGTGTTCTGGTGATCCAAAACCAGGCGGCCCGCGACTACTCCGAAGATGAAGTCCACGGGCTGGAAGTTGTGGCCATGGTCATCGCCGAGATGGCCGAGCTTGGAGCTTTTACCGGCACCGCCGCTACCGACATCCCACAGCCCCACCGCCTGCCCTATTTTGTGCGTGGCCTGATCGGCCAGGAAGGCGCGGCGGCAGGGGTCGTTCTGATGCATGATCCGGAAATCGTCATCGCCAACCCGGTTGCCGATGATCCCGCCGCGGAAAAGCAGCGGCTGGCCGACGCGCTGGCCCAGCTCCGCAGCGAAGTGGACCGCATGCTGGGCGCAGATGACCTGACCGGCATGGGCGAGCATCGCGACGTTCTGAACGCCTGGCGCAAGTTTGCCCATGACAAGGGATGGGTGCGACGGATGGAAGCCTCCATCGACGCAGGTCTGGCTGCCGAAGTCGCGGTGGAGCTGGAGCAATCCGAAACCCGTGCCAGGATGAGCCGCATTGCGGACCCCTATCTGCGGGATCGTCTGCATGACCTTGACGATCTTTCAAACCGTCTGTTGCGGGTCCTTACCGGCAAGGCGGGACCGAATATCGCCGATGTTCCGGACAATGCCGTGCTGGTGGCCCGCAATATCGGTCCGGGCGAATTGCTAGATTATGGACGCGCACTGAAAGCCGTTGTGCTTGAGGAAGGCTCTGTCGGCAGCCACGCGGCCATTGTGGCCCGCGCGCTGGCGATCCCGCTGGTGCTGCAGGCCAAGCACATCACGCGCGAGGCGCATAATTATGACCCGATCCTAGTCGATGGCGATCAAGGGGTTGTGCATCTGCGCCCCGAAGACAACGTCGCCGAGGCTTTCGGCGCCAAGATCGAAATGGCAGATCAGGCCCGCGAATCCTACGCTGCCTTGCGTGACCTGCCCGCCGAGACAAAGGACGGAATGCGTATCTCGCTGCAGATGAATGCGGGATTGATGGCCGATCTGCCCAGCCTGATCCCCACAGGTGCGGATGGCGTCGGCCTCTACCGGACCGAACTGCAATTCCTGATCCGCCGCACGGTGCCGAAGCGAACCGAACTGGCTGCGCTTTATGCCCGGATCCTTGACAGTGCACAGGGGAAACCGGTGACGTTCCGCACGCTGGATATAGGGTCGGACAAGGTACTGCCCTATATGAAGCGCGAGCCGGAACCGAACCCGGCGCTTGGCTGGCGTGCGATCCGCGTAGGTCTCGACCGCCTTGGTATGATGCGGATGCAGTTGCAGGCGCTGCTGCGCGCTGCTGATGGGAGAGCGTTGAGGGTGATGTTTCCGTTCATCGCACAGTTTGATGAGTTTCGCAGCGCACGGCAGGCGCTGCTTGACGAAGTCAGCCGCGAGGCCTCTCTGGGCCACCGGGTTCCGGAAAAGATCGAGATCGGCGCCATGCTGGAGACCCCCTCCATCGCCTTCGCCCCGGATCAGTTCTTTGAGATGGCCGATTTTATTTCCATCGGCGGCAATGACTTAAAGCAGTTTTTCTTTGCCGCTGACCGGGAGAATGAGCGTGTCCGGCGCCGCTATGATACGCTGAACGTGTCATTCCTGAGCTTCATACGGCAAATCACCGAACGCTGTAACCGGCTGGGTACGCCGGTCAGCTTTTGCGGCGAAGATGCGGGGCGCCCGCTGGAGGCGTTGGCTTTTGCGGCCATGGGGTTGCGCAATCTGTCGATGCGCCCTGCCTCTATCGGGCCGGTCAAGGCCATGCTGCGTTCGGTTGAGCTGAAGGCGGCGACATCGGTCCTTGATGACGCGTTTGCATCGGGTGATCAATCTGTGCGGCGCGCACTGGAGAGCTGGGTTCGGGCGCAAGGCCTGAGGCTGTAGGGTGGGTTTAAACCCACCCTACCCGACTGACAGCAACATCTGACTTGGTTCCTTATTCTTGGCGAAGGGTGACGACTCTACAACCGTCTTGCGCAAACTGCCTAAACAGCCCACCATCCCGAGGCCTTTACCAGATACTCTCATGCAGGACTGAATGACACTTTCTCCCGCAGGTCCCGATTTTCTAACCGCTGTCAAGGCGGCCTTGGGTGCGCAGGCAATCTCTGCACCCGGGCCCGCCTATCTCAGCGAACCTCGTGGTCGATTTCACGGGCGGGCCAAGTATCTTTTGCGCCCGCGCCATACGGCAGGGGTTGCAACACTCGTCAAACTGGCCAACCAGCACCGGGTCGGCTTGATCCCCTTTGGTGGTGGAACCGGGCTGGTCAGTGGTCAAGTGCAGGGGCCAGAGGGACCGCCTGCCGTACTGGTCAGTCTGGATCGTATGGCAAAGCTACGTTCAGTGGACGGTACCGACAACCTGCTGATCGCAGAAGCTGGTGCAACACTGGCCGACATCCGCACTGCGGCGGCAAAGGCTGACCGGTTGTTTCCGCTGTCGCTCGCCTCGGAAGGATCGGCCCGAATCGGTGGCTGCCTGTCGACCAATGCCGGCGGTGTACAGGTGCTGCGGTATGGCAATACCCGCGACCTGTGCGTAGGGCTTGAGGCGGTGCTGCCTGACGGGTCTGTGCTGGCGGGGCCGGGCCGGTTGCGCAAGGATAATACCGGCTATGACCTACGGCATCTGCTGATCGGAGCCGAGGGGACGCTGGGTATTATCACCGCCACCAGCCTGCGGCTGTTTCCGCAGCCGCGCACCGTTTCCACAGCACTGGCCACGATCGCCGATCCTGCGGCAGCCCTGGATCTGCTGCGCCGCCTTCAGGACCGGTTTGGCGACGCCGTCACCGCATTCGAACTGATCGCCCGGCAGGGGTTAACATTCCTGCAGGATCACAATCTGCCCGTCCGACCGCCCTTTGCCACCCCACCGGCCTGGTCGGTCCTGATCGATATCACCACCACGCCCGATGATCTGGCCGAGGCGCTTGTCACAGTTTTAGGCAATAAAGCGGAAGTCTATCTGGCGCAGACCCAAGCGCAGTCAGATGCTTTCTGGACTATCCGCGAAACCATACCGGAGGGAAATCGCCTGACCGGCGCTGTCTCATCCCATGATATCTCTGTTCCGGTCAGCCGCATACCGGACTTCGTGACCCGAGGAACCGCTCTCATCGCCGCCATTGACCCGGCGCTCAGGATCAATTGTTTCGGACATATGGGCGATGGGAACCTGCATTTTAACGTCTTTCCGCCAAGGGGCGGCGACAAGGCTGACTATACTCAGATACGGGATGTGGTCATGCGCAAGGTGCATGATCTTGTACATGACATGGACGGCTCTGTCAGTGCCGAACATGGGATCGGACGGCTGAAACGCGATGAGTTGCAACGCTATGGCGATCCCACAAAACTGGCGGCCATGCGCGCTATAAAGGCAGCGCTTGACCCGAATGGGATCATGAACCCGGGCGCGCTTTTGTAAACCTAAAGCGTCTCGCGAAATACCTGAGACATCAGGCATCATCGAACCCGCTGAAATTTTTAATTTCAGGCTGCGTCGGATGATTCAGGTTTTCGTAAAACGTTATAAAACGAAAAGACGCCCTCCTCTGGGGTAGAGAGAAGGGCGTCAAATCCCAGACCGAGGTCTGTGCCTTGCAAGCAGCGCCCCGCTAGGGGCCTGACGGTTTTCGGCTGAATTGGTTACCAATTGGTTAGGATTTGGACCAGCAGGAAGAGAATTTACATTTTTGTGGAATCAAAATTCTCAACCGGCTGAGTACAAGTTCGCGCCGCCCTGCCCAGCATCCAACGACCCAAAGGCCGCACTAGGGACTATTACGCCCAATTCTGATCCAATAAAGCAGTTCACGCAGGTTTGCAGAACAAGTAATACCGTTACGCTCTTACACCGGGAAACATCAGAAAGTGGCGCGGTTGACGGGACTCGAACCCGCGACCTCCGGCGTGACAGGCCGGCACTCTAACCAACTGAGCTACAACCGCATATTGGCGGTTTTGCGCCTTGGGACGGGCATTGGCGCGGTTGACGGGGCTCGAACCCGCGACCTCCGGCGTGACAGGCCGGCACTCTAACCAGCTGAGCTACAACCGCTGATGCCCGTGCCGGGATCGATAATCCCGGACGTGAGGGGCCTTGTAAGGCGGGGCCTGCGGGGCGTCAAGCGGTTCTGCGCGAAAGGCGTGGCGGAATTGCCCAACCTTGGGAGAAAAAATTGCGAGCGCTCGATTTGCGGTCGGATCTGCGGGCACACTGGCCCGACTTTAGAGTTGTCAGGAGTGCGCCCTTCCCATGGTTCGATCCGGTTCTGCCATAGCTGCCTTTTTCACAGCGACGATCTTCACCAGCGCTGCGCTGCTTTTCTTTGTGCAGCCGATGTATGCCAAGCTTGTTCTACCGTTGCTGGGCGGTTCCCCCGCCGTCTGGACAACGGCGATGCTGTTCTTTCAATGTGCGCTTTTGGCTGGATATCTATATGCGCATCTATCAACACGGTACATGCCGCTAAAGCTGCAGGTGGCTCTGCATATCGCGCTTTGGGCGCTGGCATTCCTGTTCCTGCCACTGGCGATCCCACAAGGCTGGAGCTATCAACCCGGCGCACCGGCCGCATGGCAAGCGCTCGAGGTTTTTGCCTTGGGCGTTGGTCTGCCGTTCGCGGTATTGGCAGTGACCTGCCCCCCCGAAACTTCCCTCGTTCTGATGTAGAGTTTGCTCAACCTTTTGAAGGAGCAAACGAATGCGAAAGAGCCGTTTCACGGAAGTCCAAATCATTGGGATGATCAAAGAACAGGAAG
>NZ_JBTLNE010000068.1:0-18186 GCF_054457435.1 Halovulum sp. GXIMD14793
TGCCCATTCCAAATCGCTCATGTCTGATCGCGCCATGTGACTACTCCCGCCGCTTGTTTGGCGCGAAAAAAATCACAAGTCATTGGGAGTATAAAGCCCTTTGTGGGTACGCTGCCTAATATATAGATTATCTAAAATTTAGATAATTAAGGAACCCCCATGAGCACGATTGTCCTTATTGCACCAGCTGGTGGCGCTGGTCGAACGACGGCGGTGATGACATTGCCTCGGCCATCGCGGAGAAGCAGCGCTATCGCACACTTGTGGTAGACGCCTCTTACGAAGCTCAATTGGCCCACTGTGAGGACACAACGCTCAGTAGATGGTATGAACGGATGCTTGGCTGTGGCGTCTCAACGGACGTGATCGACTTTGAGCGAGCCCGAAATACAGATGATCTCAGCCGTATTTTAAGGTCGGAGCGTGATCGCCAGCTCCTACGTAGCTTCCCCATTTTGATTGACATGAGCGCGCGCGTTGATGACCTCGCTTTATCCGCTGCCTACAACGCTGACTTCATCATTGCGCCTTTTACCGACGCGCTCACCGCTTATCGGGTTTCAGAGGCGCTCAGTAAAATCGACTTTGGAAACGCACCTTTTTACGGGCTGCGTTGTGGTACTGCCTGTGATCCGTCTCAATATCAATCTGTAACCGCAGCGTTTACCGCAGGACGATTGTTTCAACATGGCATTCCAACACCTGAGATTGTTTCGAACATTTCTGAGGGAGGCCATATGGCTGCGATGCGGCTTGAGCATTCCTTGATGTATGCCGATTACCCTTTATCTGCACCTGCCTGATCGCATCAATGCGCGCCATTCTTTGGCCGCAAAGCACCTCAACCTGCCGTAACTTCGTGACAATCTCTTCCGGCTTGTGTCGCTTGCTTCCCATATCTGATCCTCCGTTTCCTAACTATAGGGGCGGACCACTTCAGTGGGGGAGGATCACGCCCTTGGCGCGTAAATCGGAAATTTTAAATGGCTGCAAAGATGCTGGAGCGCGACACTCGACCTAGAGTTCTTTTCAAACCAACATTGGGGTACGTTGCCGTTGGACTGGATTAACCTCCTTCCTCGCAGGCGCGATCAACAGTACCGCAAATTTGAAGATGTCGATCAGATCAGAGCTTTACGCCTTCCAGCAAAATCTCTCGAAGCGAGCGCTTCGTCTCTTCCCATTGTTGATTTGTCAGTTCCAGATCATCGTTCAATGTTCTGATTTGGTGTTTGAAGTCAGCATAATGCTGCGTAGTCGCCCAGATTGCATAAAGCAAATGCCGTGCGCTGACGGGCCTGATTTGCTTTTGGGCGATCCAGCATTCGATCACTGCTATCCGATCATCGGTCCATTGGCGCAGTTCGTTTTCCAGGTAGTCCTGTACGACGGGCGCGCGCTGGATGACTTCGTTTGCCCAGACCTTGGAGCCATAGGGGCGCGTTCGGGCCAGTTCCAGCTTGGTTTCGATGTAGTCGCCCAAAGCATTTATCGGATCGCGTTCCGGCGACAGGACATCCGCGGCTTCACGCCAGACATTGAAGATGTTCTCGACCACATTTCGGTACAGTTTTTCCTTGGTTTGATAGTAATAGACGATGTTGGATTTCGGCAGACCAGCTTCAGTGGCGATCCGGCTAAATGACGCGCCTACGTAACCGTAATCCGCAAAGACACGTTCAGCGGCCCGCTGAATTTGCGCCCTTGTTTCTTCGCGATGACGGATCTGTATTCCGCCGCTTTGCTTGTTCACGCTGTTTCAATCCTTTGAACGGTGCGTTGGCCGAGAAAGGTCCTGTTTGAACATCTGATGCCGATCAAACTAACAAATCCGATCAGGTTTGGAAACTTTCTGCACGATCGTGCAGAAAATTCTTGACCGGACATCTAAATCTTTTCAGCATCCACCCGTGTGGCATTGGAATGGAGGCCGAAGACACTGCCAACAAACATACAACCTACCCACCTTGGGGAGCTCTGACAGGAAGCAAAGGCGCTGCGCCAAGCAACCCGAGGCGACGAATACTGTGAAAATATCAACATTAAAATACCGAACAGGAGAGGATGACATGTCAAGAATATCGCTAACGAAAAGGGCGCTGCTGGCCGCCATGGTCGCGGGATCGACCCTTTTGGCGGCCGGCGTCGCTGCGGCAGAAAAGGTGAAGGTTGCCGCGATCTATACATTGCCCGTCGAACAGCAATGGATCAGCCGGATTCACCTTGCACTGAACACGGCCGCAGAGCGGGGCGATATCGAGTATGTGTTTTCGGAAAATGTTGCCAACACCGACTATGAGCGGGTGATGCGCGAATATGCCGAGCAAGGCCAACAATTGATAGTGGGTGAAGTGTTCGGACTTGAGCGCGCTGCGCGCAAAGTGGCGACGGATTACCCCGAGACGGCGTTCCTGATGGGCTCGTCCTTTGGTCCGGTCGCGCCAAATTTTTCCGTCTTCGACAACTGGATTCACGAACCATCCTATCTGTCCGGCATGGTTGCCGGTGCTGCGACTGAGTCTAACCTGATTGGGATGGTTGGCGGATATGCGATCCCTGAAGTGAACCGCTTGATGCATGCCTTCATGGATGGCGCGCGCGAAGTGAACCCGGATGTGAAGTTCATGGTGAACTTCATCGACAGCTGGTACGACCCGCCGAAAGCCAAAGAAAGCGCATTCGCGATGATGGATGCAGGCGCAGACGTGATGTATGCGGAACGTTTTGGCGTGTCCGACGCAGCGGTTGAGCGTGGCGTGAAAGCCATCGGCAACGTGATCGATACCTCTGGTGATTATCCTGGGACCATCATGGCCTCTGCCCTGTGGCACATGGAAGCGACCATCGACAAAGCCGTGGCAAACGTTGCAGGTGGCACGTTTGAGGCGTCGGACTATGGCCAGTACAGCTTTATGGCGTATGGCGGCGGTTCGCTTGTCATGGACGAAAGCCTTGTCGCGACGGAAACAGCAGCGGCCGTAAAGGAACGTGAAGCTGAAATTCTGGGTGGGCTGTTCCGTGTGAACGTGAACGATGACCGTCCAGTCTCTGACAATTAAAGACGCATGGGCTGGCGGCAGCACCAGCCCGACCATTTCATGACACAATCCACTGCTCTCAGGCTCACTGGGCTCAGCAAACGCTTCGGCTCGGTGGTTGCAAATGATGATGTCAGCCTGACCCTTGAAAAAGGTGAAGTGCTGGCCCTTTTGGGTGAAAACGGCGCGGGCAAAACCACGCTGATGAACATGCTGTTCGGGCACTATCTGCCCGACGCGGGCACAGTTGAAGTCGCTGACGAAAGCGGCACGTTGCATGCCTTGCCGTTAGGCCATCCCCGGGCTGCGCTGGCCGCAGGGGTCGGCATGGTGCACCAGCATTTCGCACTGGCTGAAAACATCAACGCGCTCGACAATATCACTCTCGGGTCTGAACCGCTGCGCAGCTTCCGGCGCAATCGCAACAGCGCCAAGGCCAAGATCGACGGCATTATTGAGCGCAGTGGATTAAATGCGCCGTTGAATGTGCCTGTGGGGCGGCTGTCTGTCGGCGAACGTCAGCGGGTTGAGATCCTCAAAGCACTCTATCGCGATGCCCGCATTCTGGTACTTGATGAACCCACGGCGGTCCTGACCCCGCAAGAGGCCGACACGCTGTTCGACAATATCAAGGCGATGACAAAAGATGGCTTGTCCGTGATTTTCATCAGCCACAAACTGCGCGAGGTTCTCGCCTTTTCTGATCGCATTGCTGTCCTGCGCCACGGCAAGAAAGTAGGAGAGATGGCCACTGCAGATGCCGATGAAAAAGTCATCGCGCGCATGATGGTCGGGGCGGATACGCCCAAGGTCGCACGCACAGAAATGGCGCCCGGTGCGCCGGTGTTGAAGCTGTCGAACGTATCGGTCGAAGGGCGCGCCAAGCGCGATACGTTAAAAGGCGTCAACCTGACCGTAAACGCCCACGAAATTCTGGGCATCGCCGGCATCTCCGGTAATGGGCAAAGCGGGCTGGCCAATGTGATTTCAGGGCTCGCACAACCAAGCGCCGGGACGATCACGGTGGATGACCAGGACATTCCAAAACCAAGCCCGGGTGCTATGGTGAAGGCGGGTATCGGGCGCATCCCCGAAGACCGTCATCACGAAGGGATTGTCGGTGCGATGAGCGTAGCCGAGAACATGGTGATCGAACGACTTGATGATCCTGCCATCCAATCACGAGGATTGCTGAAGCGTGACGCCATTCAGGCCAATGCCGAAAAGCTTGCCAAAGCCTATGACGTACGCGGCCCCGGCGTCATCGCCGCATCCAGATTGTTGTCAGGCGGGAATATTCAAAAGCTGATCCTAGCGCGTGTTTTTGAACGCTCCCCCCGGCTTATCCTCGCGAACCAACCCACACGCGGCCTTGATATGGGCGCAGCGGCAGAGGTCGGTCGGCGCTTGTTGGAAGCCCGCGAGCGCGGTGCAGGCGTTGTTCTGATCTCAGAAGATCTTGACGAGATTCTGGGCCTTGCCGATCGGATCGTTGTGATCCGGGATGGAAATATTGTTGAAGCCGCAAGCCATGACCGTGAACAAATCGGCCTGATGATGGCAGGAGAACCGGCATGATCCGCATTGAGCCGCGCGAAAATCCGTCCCGCGCGTTTGCTGTTGGTATTCCTATCCTTTCGGCTGTCATCTCACTCGCCTTTGCGGCCATTCCATTGCTGGCCGCCGGGGCAAACCCGATCACCGCCTATGGCGAGATGATCAAAGGTGTTTTTGGATCGGTCTTTGCTGTGTCCGAAATGCTGACGCGCGCAACGCCGTTGATATTCACCGGGCTGGCCGCGGCTTTGGCGTTTCGCGCCAAGCTTTGGAATATCGGGGCCGAAGGACAGCTTTATCTAGGCGCTATCGCAGCGGTCGCTATTGGGTCGGGGGTGCTCGACATCTCTGGCATCCTGCTGTTACCGCTGATCATCGTCTTGGGCGCAGCCGCCGGAGCTGCAGGTATGATGGCCCCAACCTATCTGAAAGTGCGCTTTGGCGCGGATGAGGTTGTGACGACCTTGCTGCTAAACTTCATCATTCTGATCTTTCTTCAGATGATGCTTGAAGGCCCACTACAAGACCCAATGGGGTTGGGTTGGCCGCAATCAGCACCGGTGCTGGACCAGGGCATGCTGCCGCCACTGATGGACAGAATGCGGGTGCATTCAGGTCTGATCCTTGCGCTTGTTCTGGCAGCCATTGCGCAGTTCATGCTGGCGCGGTCCGTCTGGGGGTTCAAACTGCGGGCGGTCGGCGAAAACGCCGCTGCTGCCCGGCACGCAGGCATCAATGTGCGCCGCTCCTTGTTTGGCGTGGCAGCAATCTCTGGCGCGCTGGCCGGGCTCGCCGGGGTGTCCGAAGTGGCCGGGCTAAAGGGCTATCTGACGGCTGATCTGTCCCCCGGGTTTGGCTACACCGGCATTGTCGTTGCGATGTTGGCGGGCTTGTCGCCGGTTGGTGTTGTCATCGCGGCCCTCTTCATCGCGTCAGTCTTCGTCGGTGCTGACAGCATGAGCCGCGCCATGGGCGTGTCGTCTTTCCTTGCCGATCTGGTTGTTTCCATGTCGCTGCTCTGCGTCCTGGTTGGCGGGTTTCTGGCCAAGTACCGCATCTTGCGCACCAAAGGGGCCACAGCATGATGGACCTTTTGAACATTTTGATGACCGAGAGCTTCTGGGCGGCGTCGTTGCGCATCGCCACGCCCCTGATCTTTGGTGTGCTCGGCGCGTTGATTTGCGAGCGTGCTGGTGTCCTGAACCTCGGGATCGAAGGCATCTTCGTCGTCGGTGCGATGTGCGGATGGATGGCCGTCTGGCTTGGTGCTGGGCTTTGGGGCGGTGTGTTGGTCGCGGCATTGGCTGGCGCGTTCTTTGGGCTATTGCACGCCATCCTGACGGTGCCTTTGGGCCTGTCCCAACACGTCTCGGGCCTTGGGATCACGCTGTTTGCCACCTCGGTCAGTTACTACACCTATCGGACCGCGTTGCCCGACGTGTCTTCGCCGCCGCGCATCGAACCGTTTCGCGCGCTGGATATCCCTATCCTGTCTGACCTGCCGTTTCTCGGCCCGGTCCTGTTCCAGCAAACAGCGCTGACATGGCTTGCGCTGCTGATGGTTGCGCTGGTTTGGTATGTGATGAACCGCACCGCGCTTGGCGTGGCAATCAAGGCCGTGGGTGACAACCCCGACAGTGTGGATGCGCAAGGTCTGTCCGTCTATGGTCTGCGCATGGGCGCGATTTTGGCCGGGTCCGCCTTGATGGCACTTGGGGGCGCGTTCCTGACGATGAGCGCTTTTGACGCCTTCTTCTTTGGCATGGTCAACGGGCGCGGTTGGGTCTGCATTGCGCTAGTGATCTTTGCCAGCTGGCGACCGGGAAAGGCCCTGCTGGGTGCGCTTTTGTTTGGCGCTTTCGACGCGCTGCAAGTGCGGTTGCAAACTGAAATGGGCGCATTGGTGCCAGGGCAAGTTTTCCTGATGGCGCCTTATATCCTGTCCATCATCGCCCTTGTCATCGTCGCGCGATCTGCCGACTATCCACGCGCCTTGTTGACCCCTTGGTTCAAAGGACAACGATGATGCACCGCAAACGGGGGATTTCATGTTCGATCTGATCGTCAAAAACGCGACCACGAGTGACGGACAATCCGGCGTCGATATCGCCTGTAAGGATGGCAAAATCGCCGCAGTTGAGGCGGGGATCACGGCCGAGGCAAAAGAGACAATGGATGCAGGCGGAAACCTTGTGTCCCCACCCTTTGTCGACCCGCATTTTCACATGGACGCGACCTTGTCACTTGGCACGCCACGCATGAATGTGTCTGGCACCTTGCTCGAGGGCATCGCGCTGTGGGGCGAGTTGAAGCCAATCCAGTCCGTCGATGGTATCGTCGAACGCGCGATGCGCTACTGCAATCTGGCGGTTGCCAAAGGCATCGGCGCGATCCGCAGCCATGTGGATACTTGCGATGACGAATTGAAGGGCGTGCAAGCACTGCTGGAGGTGCGCGAAAAGGTAAAAAACTACCTCGACCTGCAACTCGTGGCGTTTCCGCAAGACGGCGTTCTGCGCGACTCCACAGCGATGAACAATACGGTGCGTGCGCTCGATATGGGCGTGGATGTGGTGGGCGGTATCCCGCATTTCGAACGCACCATGGCGCATGGCGCCGAAAGCATACGCCTGTTGTGTGAAATTGCAGAAAAACGCGGACTGATGGTCGATATGCATTGCGATGAAAGCGATGACCCCCACAGTCGCCATATCGAAACGCTGGCCTATGAAACGCAACGCCTTGGGCTGAAGGGCCGCGTTGCGGGATCGCATCTGACCTCGATGCACTCCATGGACAACTACTATGTCTCCAAGCTGATCCCGCTGATGGTTGAAGCCGGTGTTCACGCGATCCCCAACCCGCTGATCAACATCATGTTGCAGGGCCGTCACGACACATATCCCAAACGGCGCGGCCAAACCCGCGTGCGCGAGCTGCGCGACACCGGGATCATGGTTGGCTTTGGCTCTGACTGTGTGATGGACCCGTGGTATTCTCTGGGCAAGGCGGACATGCTGGACGTTGCCTTCATGGGGTTGCATGTCGGGCAATTGTCGAGCCGCGCGGATATGGACTGGTGCTTTGAGGCGGTCACCGGCAACTCGGCCCGGATCATGGGCCTGGAGGGGTATGGCCTGTCCAAAGGATGCGATGCGCATTTCATGATCCTGCAGGCAAAAGACAAGATCGAAGCCATCCGACTGCGCGCGCATCGGCTTGCCGTGTTCCGACACGGACAACTCATCTCGCAATCAGCGCCCATTCAGTACAATTTGGCATTGCCCGACAGGCCAGGCTTAACAGTGGATGAATCCCAAGTCAGCGGGTCAAGTAGCACCAACTAGTTTGCACTACTGGGGGCGAACAAGGGCTTCGAAAATACTTCAAATTATCCGGACAAATTGGTTGGGCGAAGCGCCCATCCTACGATTTATAGCAACATCTAATTTGCGACTGTTTGGTTGGTTCCAACGTCGGCTTTTCTTTGCTTTGCTGCAATTTGGTTAAAGCGCAGCATTCGGGACTTTGGGCTCAGCGCCGACCAACACCGCATGAGAGATGGAAATCTGCTTTGAAATGGCGAACGGCAGAGCCGTTCGCCGATGCGGCTCAGATATCGATGCGCTCCGCGATACTCAGTGCGTCTTCAAGTTCAACGCCTAGATAGCGTACTGTACTGTCGACTTTCGTGTGACCAAGCAGCAGTTGGACTGCCCGAAGATTGCTGGTCTTTCGATATATCTCTGCCGCCTTTGTGCGGCGGAGCGAATGTGTGCCATATCCGCTTGGTTCCAGTCCGATCGCTGTGACCCAATCACGAACGAGCCGTCCATATTGCCGTGTTGAGATGTGTGGTCGGTCATGGAATCTGCTCGAGAACATGAACCGGCACGCAAACATCTCGGGGGATTTGACCCAGGCCAAGACAGTTTCGCGTGTGTTTTCCGTCAGTTCAAACTGAACCGGTCGCTTGGTCTTGCTTTGGATCACGGAAATGGCAATAAAGTCCCGCGACCTGTGAGTTGCCCCCAAATTTTTCGCTGCAATGTGCGCGAACAGCTGGTTTTCCCGCCGCGCGGCAGCGTCACTTAGAGCGCAAATGTAGCGATTTTCGTGCTGCCTGCGCGCGCAGCGAAAATCATAGATTCACGGGTTGGGCTCTTCGATAGCTTTCGCCATGAAAAACACGAAGGGCCGGTCTGGGATGACGCGTCGATCGCCGCACGGCGCCCGAACTGGTAAGGAGCGGGACACAACCGCCTTTTGCTCGCACGGCTATTGCTGACGCAGCAATTGCTCGCACTCGCGGCGCAGAACTCTCTGCGATGCGGCACAGTTCCCCAGACCAGCCATTCAATCACGGCAAAACAGGTGGCATCCAAACTGACCTTTCGTTGCGGCCTGCCTGAACCCTAAAGACGCGGGGCAATGTGTGAATTCGCTGCGTCCGCGCCAATGTCAGCTTTCGTGAAATTTCTTCGAAATCAATAGCATTAACATGCTCTCTGATGACCAAACGTAATCAACAATGTTTCCAATGGGTTACCATTCAGAAAGTAAAGCTGATACCCGCCTCAACGCTGGCGTTTTTCACCTTGCCCCCCCTGAAATAGTCGCCGCTTGCATTCAGATAGACATTGGTCCTTTCATTGGGAGAGGCTATGCTGATACCCGCTTCCAAGCTTAGAATGTCTTTTTCGAAAGACGGGCCTGATATCGTGAAACCGCTACCCGGGATAGCAATCAGATCGGCATTGATCCGGCCTTGTTCTGCGAATTCATGACGCCAACTGGCGCGACCTCTAAATCGCAGCGTAGAGCCATCTGCAAGATCATGTTCGCCATGTGCGCCCAGCGAGATAACGGATTGCATCGACTCCACATGTTGCTCTTTCACCCGCAATGACAGATCCCCGGCACCTGTTTCCGTAAATGCCTCGGTCCAAAGCGATGCGTAGGCCAGTCCTGCGGAGGCGTCGATCATGACATTCGGTATCAGTTGTCGTTCGATCCCCAATGCAAAATTTCCCGCCCAGTGTTTTCCATCATAGTCAAACTGCACTGAACGGGCGTCTGCGCCGACCTGCAGGTTGCGGTGCCCAGAGTAGGAATCGAGACCAAATTGCAGTTGCCCGTTTAGGTATAATCCATTGTCGAAAACTTGTTGCCCATAAGCTGTTACATGCACGCTTTTGGTGGCAATGCTGGATGGCGCTGCTGCACTGAAACTGTCAGAAGCCGTGGAACTCTCTGACCATCCCATTGACAGGCCGACAACGGCATTCGATGTCCTGTTTATGTCAATCCCAAAGCGTGCCAGCCAAGCCGAGCTTTGATAGCTCATTAGGTTTGTTTTCGAAGTACCATCTCCAAACAGCCCTGCAGTCTCGAACCAGAGGTTGCTTTCCGGTTCGGCGTCGGCCATCACACCCCCCCCGCTGCTTGATGGCACTACATCTTCCGGGAACGCCAGTCGCGACGATCCGCGCTGTGAGGCAAGCCGTCCCCGGTCAGAGCGCTCCAAATGCCGGATAATATCCGAGCTTGCTACCCAGCCGACGCCGTAAAGCTCTGGGGTCATCTGACGCAGTGCTAGTGTGACGTCCGAGGAGGCATCTACAAGTGCCAGAAAATTGTCGAGATCGGGCGTTATGTAGGGCAGATTGTCCAGCGTTCGACCCATCGCTTTCTGATTTGGGGTTCTCGCCTTTCTGCCAAAATCCGACAACTGGATCATTGAGATATCTATTTTTTCGATTCCATCGAAAGTGTAGGTTTGGAACCGAAAGTCAAAGCTGGTGTCGTCTGCTTTTAGTTTTTGAATGATATTCGTGTATTCGCTAGGCAAGACCCGTGTGAAGGCCAACGCCAAAACATCCCCAGTGACGTCATTATCTCCGTGAATGGTGCCCGTGATCCGGGCATTGTTATGCAGCACAAAGGTGTCATCACCTGTACCACCCTGCACAGCACCCGTGGTAACTGAGTTTCTTAAGAACCGAAGTTCATTTGTTCCCGATGTCATTTCGATTGCAGTACCACTTGTACCTGTAATATCTCCGGCGGTTTCTACGAAATTTCCGGTACCA
Organism: Halovulum sp. GXIMD14793; assembly: GCF_054457435.1. Classification (NCBI taxonomy): domain Bacteria; kingdom Pseudomonadati; phylum Pseudomonadota; class Alphaproteobacteria; order Rhodobacterales; family Paracoccaceae; genus Halovulum; species Halovulum sp. GXIMD14793. The sequence goes on from NZ_JBTLNE010000068.1 coordinate 10,688, forward strand.
GCCCCGAAAAACACACCTACATCGCCAGCAATCGCCCCACCCGCAAGATTGTACACCCGGTTGTCGAAGGCGAGACCTTGCGTGGTTCCATTACCACCAATGAATGAAACACCGTACCCATTGGCCGTAATCATGCCAGCATTTGTGACGGTATTACCTGAAACATCACCACCATTTCCTTGGATTCCCGCAGATCCGCTGCCCAGCACCTGTCCGGCCAGCCCCGGAATTGCACTTCCACTGACACCCGAGACTCCGTTCGCTCCCGGCAGGTTCGAGCCATGATAGTCGCCGGGGCCTCCGGTCCCCGCGAAGCCAGCCCCCCCCGCCAATGCAGATGAATAGGCGCCGCCCCCATTGCCTCCGTTTCCGCCATTCCCACCGGCCCCGCCGTTGCCGCCCCAACCGCCATGACCGCCAGCTCCGCCGGTGCCAAAGCCCAAGTTGACAGCCCCGCTTGCGCCTGCTCCGGCACCCGAACCGCCATCGCCTCCACGTAAGGCAATCCCATCACCCGCCGCAGATATGATACCATTATTACGGACGCTGTTGTTTGTAACAGCGCCGCCATCTCCGCCAATGCCACCATCGCCACCACCTAAAGTGTCACCATTGGCACCAGCCTGCCCACCATTACCTCCCTTAGCGCCATGGCCACCGGGGCCGCTTAGGCCATCAGACCCAGAGCTTGAACAATGTTGTGCAGGGCCAATACCGACGCATTTCCGATCGCCACCTTCGCCGCGATCGCCGCCGCCACCGCCATCTCCGCCACGTCCACCGTGACCACCGTTCCCACCGGTCCCACCGGTCCCACCTGTACCTCCGCCGCTACCGGCTCCGCCATGGCCGCCTTGCAGCAGAATTGCCGTCATGCCGGAACGTACTTCTCCTAGGTTGCGGATCCGGTTGTCGCCAACAGCGCCACCATCGCCGCCACGTCCGCCAGTTCCACCCTGCCCCCCTACGCCACCATTGCCACCGTTAAACCCATCACCGCCATGGCCACCGTTTCCACCTGGTCCACCGGAACCCCCATCAGCGCCGTTGTAAAATGACACGTTGTAGAACACTCCGTCACCACCGTCGCCGCCATTCCCACCGTAGCCACCGCTTCCGCCGCGCCCGCCGTGGGTGCCGTTTCCGCCATGACCGCCATTTCCGCCGTCACTCGCGGCACCTCCGGTTCCGCCCGAACCGCCACGCAGGGCGATGCCCTCTGCACCCGCAGACACGACGCCGTGGTTGTCGATCTGGTTATTTGTGACCTTGCCGCCTGCACCGCCAATGCCGCCGGTCCCGCCCTGTGCGCCAGAGCCCCCATGGTTTCTTACCCTATGACTTGGATAAACGATGCCAGCGTAGCCACCATTGCCACCGGCACCTCCGGGAGCGCCACAGTGAGGCGCAGCAAGGTCAGACCCGCAATAGACGACCTCATCTCTTCCAGTGCCGCCATGGCCACCATTGCCGGCACCAAGGATCGCACCGTTGGCACTTATGCCATGCGCGCCGTGTCCTGCATCCCCGCCCCGTCCGCCAGCCCCTCCGGCAGCACCAGTGCCTCCTTCAAGAACGACCCCGGAATCGGTGCTGCTGACATTATGAGAAAGATTGACGCTGTTGGCATCAACAGCGCCCCCGACGCCTCCGGCACCTCCGGCACCTGCACCACTTCCATTGCCACCTGGCCCACCAATGCTTCGTGAAATATATCCTCGACCGGTCTCACCTCGCGTGCCGCTCAGGGTGCCTGGACCGCCGTTGTTGGCGACGTGATGTACATTATCATAGCGGATACCAAGACCACCCGCCCCTCCGCTTCCACCATACCCACCGATACCGCCGACGCCACCTACACCCCCACGCAATACCACGGCATCGGAGCTGCTTGAGAAATCTCCATTAGATATCAAGTTTCTGCCGCTGATGTTCTCACCGTCAGATCCAATTTGGCCGTTTCTGCCCCAACCGCCATTTTCACCCACCCCCCCCGGTCGAGACACAAGCCCAGGAGCGCCTGCAGAACCATCAGTGCCATTGGACCCCTGAGGACCTGACAGGCCTTCAATGGTGACAGGTGCGTCGACCAAAACTTCACTTTGAGCATAAGCAGGGCCAAGAACAGTGGGCGAGCAGGCGCACAGAATGTATCCAATTCGAAAAAGTTTAGTCTTCACAATATACACTCCACGGCTTGATCCCAATGCAACGATAGGAAACATATCGTTTGGTGCCCATGTGTGGATTCACACATGTGACATTCCTGCACTTTTGTTAGACTGGACGGGAAAGGTTCAGCAAAAGGCCAGCCTTGTGATGGATTATCCCGTTCTGATCATTGAAGACCGTCCCGATATTGCGGCGAGGCTCGCTGAGGCGATTATCGCGACCGATGGTATCGTATTAGCGGGCCATGCCGTGACGTTGGATCAGGGGCTGAACATGCTGTTTGACCTACGCCCGCATATCGTATTGGTGGATATCGGCTTGCCGGATGGGTCTGGCCTGGAAGCCGTGCGTGCCTGTGCTCAAGCAGATTGGAGGGTAGAGGCAATGGTTGTGTCCATATTTGGCGACGAGACCCGCGTGGTCGAGGCTATTCAGGCCGGGGCCAAAGGCTATATTCTCAAAGGAGCCGGGCTTGACCTGATCGGTGCGAATATCCTAACGGTGCTGGAAGGCGGCAGTCCTATCAGTCCTTCGATTGCGCGACACCTTTTGAGCATAATCAAGCAAAGTGATGCGTCCACCCTCGTGCCCTCTCCTCTCACCGAGCGCGAGACCGAGATCCTGCGTGCTGTCGCTCGGGGCTATAAACGGCACGAAATTGCGGCCCAATTGGAGATCAGCGCGGGCACCGTGGGCAACCACATCACCAACATCTACCGCAAGCTTGAGGTCGGATCGAATATGGAGGCCGTCGCCCGCGCCTCAAAGATCGGTGTCTTGTGAGGGCGACTTTCTGGCGGACGTTGTTGGGAGTGGCTGTTTGGCTCATAGGGTTGGCCATGACACTCTATTGGCTCGACATCGGTCAGATCACCACCATTCCGGGCACGCAGATGATACGTCAGGTGGAACTTTGCCAGGATATCGAGTGCGAACGCGGCGCGTCTAAAGCTCTTCCCTACTTCTCATCCACGAGTTTTGACGCAACAATTGAGACGCAGCAGTTGCGCATCCGTCTCACGAGATCATTTTATGCTGATGGGATGATGGCGTTTTATTTTCCGAAGCTTACAGGTTTGGTAGAGTTGCGCCTGAACGGGCACGTGATCTTTGTCATCCCAGACCATCGGCGCCTGTGGGATGAGCCCCTGCTGATTCCTGTCGCGCCAGTACTCTTGACCCGCGACGCAAACGTTCTGGATATCACACTTTCCGGCCCTCAGTCCGAAAGGTTGGACCTGCACCCGTTTTTCTTTGGCCGACAAGACCTCCTCATCCCTTACCATAACTTGCGGTTCCTGCTCGGGCCCGGGTTTGCCCGGTTTGCTCTTGGTCTCATGACTGTAGTGGCGACCAGTCTTCTGGTGATCTGGAGCTTCCGCCGTCAGGAGACAGAATATTTGTGGCTTGGGCTCGCCTGCGCAACCGCGATGCCAACACTGATCCAGTACGGATATGGCATTGGCTTTGGTGGCTATCGGCTCTGGACCATCTTGTGGATTCTGAGCGTATCGCTCTACGTGCTTCTGATCGTAAAATTCCTGCGCTGCTTTCTGAAACTGCCATTTCTTTGGCCCGAACGTACGCACGGCGTTCTGCTGGGATTGTCCGTTGTGACCATTCTGTTTGTACCACAGGGGTATGTCTATTCTATATCGCTGTGGAGCAATGTTCTCATCACTGTTCCTTCCTCTATTGTGGGCATTACAACACTCTGGATCAATCGTAAAATTTTGACACCGTTGGATATACGAGTGTTCTTTCCTTGTCTGAGTATCGCGGTGGCTTTAGGGTTCTACGCGCTCTATTTGCTTCTTCTACCAGCGCCATCTCGCACGATGCATCTGTTCCAGCTTATGCCCCTTGTCATGGCACTGGCTTGCATTTGGCTGATCCTCTCCCGTCTGATCCTTAGCTTACGCAGTTCTGAAGCCTTAACTGCATCACTCACTGACACCATCGCTCGTAAATCTGCGGAATTGGAGGCAAGCTTCGCTGAATTGACTGAGGTAAAACGCCGCGAGGCCATTGCCGAGGAGCGGGATCGCATCATGCTGGACCTCCACGACGGAATCGGTGGCCATCTCGTCAGCGCCTTGGCATATATGGAAAACAACAATGCAGGGGATGAGAAAATCCGCCACGCTCTGGAAGATGCCCTGCGTGATCTCGCCCTGATGCTCGATAGCATGGAAAATCATGACAGCTTGGTGACTCTTCTGGGGATGTTGCGAACCCGGCTCGAGGATCTTCTGTCCGCGCATGGTATTGAGTTTGACTGGCAGGTTCATGGCGAGCCGGTGCTGCCCAATCCCGGCCCGTCCCAAAGCCTGCATCTGGCTCGGATCGTACAGGAAGCGATCACCAATGTTATCAAACATGCCGGGGCCGACACGATCACGATCTTCGTCGACGAAAATGAAATACGGGTTTCCGACAACGGAAAAGGCTTCGATCTGGATCAACTGGGGACAAGCGAGCACCCGGCAAACGGCATTGCCAATATGAAACGACGCTCTGCAGCCATTGGAGCACAGTTTAGCCTGACAAGCGACGCGACTGGAACCAACATCACGCTGCTACTCATACAAACGCCGGAAAGAACATAGCTGTCGTTCAGACATCTCACAGCATTGGTCTATCTGGGCTCAAACGGAACATTTGCTGCGACTTGTCCGAGTGACCGTTATTTCATTCTAGAGCGCCGTCCTTGAAATCTGAATCGGTGGGATTCCCACGATGCGGATTTTGTGATTCACTATATTTGGAGGTGGAACATGGGCAAATCGCTATCACTGGATATTCGGGAGCGTGTCGTCGCTCTGGTTGATGAGGGGCTCTCCTGCCATGAGGCGGCGCGTAAGCACCCTGTCTTGGCCGTCCGTTGCCTCGATTGTGGGAAAGCCCCCGGCGTCTGGTGTCGCCGCCCGAGCGGCCACCGGGCTTGCGATCTGCACAAGGCCCGCCGCATCGCAGCCGATTGCCTTTTTGTCACGCAGCATGGCGAAAATGCCAGCATCGAGCATGTCAATGATGAATGGGTCATCGACCCGACCGGACGGGCTGAGCGCAACCGCATTGAGCGAGAGATCGGCGTTCAATTGGAGCTGTTTTCATGACGAAGCTCATTGAATACCGCACACCAGGCACACGGCTCTGGTGGGGCAATGTGCGCGAATGGTGCGATTGTGGCTATGTCCTGAACCGGCGGCGGCTTTTCCACAAGCGCAACCGCGATCTGGAAACCCACGCCATATGTATGCCGCTTGAGATGATCTACCGCGAGACCGATCTTGAGGCGATTGATCTGGCGATCTGGTTCTATCGCCATGGTCCCATCGGCATCCGTCGCCCGCAACGCGGCGCGCGCGGCGATCATCCGTCCACGCCGATATTCATGGCGTTGAACAATCGACGCACAGCGATCATCCGAGAGCAAGACGACATTCCCGAGGGCGACAACTGGCGTGCCGCCAATGCACCCCCTGACTGACATTTCGTATCCTTGTGGTGAGGATCAACTTGGCCCCGCTCGCTTCTTGCGACGGGGTCTTTTTTTTCGCTATGGTCTGGCTCCCTCTTGATGTTTTCTAGGTTTTCGATAATATCTAGGTTATCGAGAGTGGAGACAAATATGCGAGAATTTTCCGCCACGGACCTTGGCAACAAGACGGGTGATGTGCTGGCTGCGGCTTCACAAGAGCCTATCGCTATCGCCCGTCACGGCAAAGCCCGTTTCGTGGTCCTGACGACTGAGACTTTCCAGCGGCTCAAAACATCGGCTGACCCCCGTATCGCGCGGCGAACGGCGGACATTCCAACCGATGAAGGAGCCGCACTGGTTGCGGAGCTAGACCGGATCATTGAATCCGATGACTAAACCCGAAGCAGGCGATATCTGGCGCTATCCCTATCTCTGGACATGGCAGGCCGAACGTGGCGAGACTGAGGGACGCAAAGAGCGTCCCGTCACCCTCGCTGCCGTGTTGCCTGTTGGAACCAGCCGCTCAAGGCTCTACCTGTTGCCCATTACGGGGACTTCCCCCTTGGCCGAACAAGACGCCTTGGAAATTCCGGCAACGGAAATCCGGCGCGCTGGATTGACCGAGGCAAAGCGCTTGTGGATCATTTTGGATGATCACAACCGCGATACGCTTGAGGAATCCTTTTATTTCGAGCCGCACGGCAAAATCGGTACGTTCTCGAAAGCTTTTCTCAAACAGATCGCGGCGCGTTTCCGCACCGCCTACCTGAAAGGTGGCGCATCGAGCGGGGTTGAGCGCACATGACCCAACACGCTCTGCACCGCGTCTATTTATGGGGTTACGCAGGCCATATCGCGCCCAGATGGATGCGCAGGATTCTGGCGGGAACCGGCCTGCATCGCGCTTGGTTTCTGGGCTTTCACGGATTTTTTGTGCAAGATGGGGTCAGCTATGGGCTGGCGAGGCCATACCCCTTCAATCAATGAGATATGAGGCAAGACATGATCTATTACAGCGACGACGACAAAGCGCAAATGGCGATTGAAAACGAAGCCCGTTTCGTCGGAGTAATCACAGCGTTGCTCATTTTCATTGTTGGGTATGCAACTCTTCTCAAAGTGTTTGCTTACCCTGTGGCAAGTTGGATCATTCCTCTGTCGCTGGCAGGTATTGCAACCTGTTGGTTTCAGCTCAACGAGCTTCGCAAACGAATGGAACGGCATGTGGATGCGACCCGGCGTCGGTCGTAATCGCAATGATTGGCCTGTCAGAAGTTGCGAAGGCTCGTAAGCGAGGCAGGCTAGTCGGCGGGCTATATGCCCTTGCCGCCTGCCTTGGCTTTGTCACTGTGGCGGCGGTGGACCTGCCTATGATCCCATCTGTCGCCGTTGTCCTTGCCAGCGCCTTCGCCAGTCACCGGGCCTGGCTCTGCCTCTATCACGGTGAACGCCTGTTGGCGGAGGTTGAGCGCGGTATTGTCGAGCGTGACGCCAACAACCTTTAACACCACGGGCTGCGCTGTCCTCCGCTATAGCGACGGGCCAGTCCCTCCCCTACCATGAAATCGGCCACGTCCCGGCCATCGAGCAAGAGCTGCGCCAGATCGCGCCCGTATTGGTCGCGGCGCGGCAAATAGGTCAAACGAGCGGATGACGCCCGGGCCAGCAGTTCGCCCAGACGTTCCGCCGCTGCTTCGCCGCGCGCCCGTTCCGCTTCGCATTGGGCCTGACCTGCCCCCCGAAACTTCCCTCGTTCTGATGTAGAGTTTGCTCAACCTTTTGAAGGAGCAAACGAATGCGAAAGAGCCGTTTCACGGAAGTCCAAATCATTGGGATGATCAAA